>NZ_JBYCKP010000488.1:0-4527 GCF_057473445.1 Acidithiobacillus sp. TH-A36
TCCTTTATGCCGATCCGGAAGTGGCGCCATTACGCCGATCCCAAGGTGGCGCCATTACGCCGACTGCGGTTTGGCTCCATATTGCCGATCCGTGACAAAGGCTAAACGGGCTTCTGCTCCATGCAGCCCCTGGACACACTCTTTGCGCCGATCACGCAGCAGATCACGTAACTGTTGCCGCTCCAGCTGCTGGTTTTCCCGAAGTTTTTCCCTGGCTTCCCTCCGCATGTTTCGCCGCCATTCCTGCTCATCCTGGAAACGTCGGTACAGTTCCTCCCGAGCCTTGGCCCGTTCTGCCCGTCGTGCTTCCCGTCTGGCCTGATAAGCTGGATCGTGACGATATCCTTTATCATCCTGGTGAATGTGCCCAGAATCATATCCGATTTTTTTTCGTTCCCATTTGCCCTCTGCCCCTCTCTGAAAACGCTCCAGGAAGCGACCGTAATGATCACGGAGCTGGGGTAACCCGGTGACATCACTAACCGGTTCAAAAGGCCCCAGTTTTTTCTCCAGAGCTCCACGGCTTGCCCATCGTCCCATTTGGGAAGCTTTTGCGGAAAAAGTCCGGTCACCAATGGTTGATGTCAGCACAAGGCCACTCTTGTCGCCACGATGTCTGGGTTCAATGCGGATGCCGTAACCGGCCAGTGTCGCATGTACGTTCTCCCATGTGGCACCTCGACGAAGCAGTGTGCCCTGCAGGGATTCTGCCGGCGCTGTGGCTACCCATTCCTGAAAGGATGGCGCGGCTTGATGGTGTCTTGCATGTCTGGCCCCCTGAGTCGTTTTATCCTCCTTCAGCAATCCACGTTCCCGTCGCTCCTTACGGGACATGCGCATGATGTTTTTTTCACCTTCCGGTGTTTCTCGCACCATCCAGGGTCCATGAGCATGGTTCCAGCCCTGCTGGATTTCCAGTTCACGCATGGCACGATCCATCAGCAGGTAATCCCGTCTGGGTTCCTTGACCACGCTGCCATCCGGCAGTGCCCGATTGATGATCAGATGAATGTGATCATTGTCTGTATCCTGATGGAAAGCCCAGAATGCCTGACAGTTCTGCATGCCCAGCGTGGACATGCTTGCCTTTACCACCTGGGCAATCTGTTTCTGGTCCGGATGCTCGTTTTCCATCCAGTTGATGGTCCAGTGGCTGATTGGATTGGCCTGCAGGCGTTTTGCCCTTTGCGCGGTAGTGTTCATGACCATGGCTATAAGCTCCCGGTCTTCTGCCGTGTTGATATCCATATCGAGATTTACCTGCCCCATCAGAACCGGTATTTCTTTCCCGGAATCCACTTCATCGCGGGCAACATACCGGATGGGTAAGGTAAAGCCTTTGCGCCCGAAAGAGGATTTGTTGGAAATTTTCTCAGCGATCAACGACCATGGTCCTCGATGTTTTTGGCGATGGCCAGCAGATGTTCAAAACCATCCCAGTATTTGCGCTTTTCCGCATTGGTCCAGTTGGATGACTTGGGATACAAATGCTTGAGCATCGCCGCCACATGCCGCAGTTCACCCACCGCCTGCCCATCGGTAATGGGTGCCACCTTTTTCTCCAGAGCTGCCCGCCGGATGTATTCGCTTACAGTGAGGCCGCAGGCATCTGCATTACTCCTGATCCTTTCAAGGTCGTCATGGCTGATCCTGGCCTTCACGATTTTTTCCACGGAAGCGTCCTCACCGATGCATCTGTCATGCACTATCAGCGCAGCGGGAAATATCGTGACAAACGCAGTGCGGAATGAAGCCTCATGGGGTCTCGGGGCTGTGCCCTGAGCAAGTGCCTTGTTCCATGATCGGGCTTTGCCCGATTGTGGACACATGGCCTACCTTGTACCAAAAAATGCAGCTCCAATTTTAAGTATGCCGTCACCTAGTGCCGTCACCTAGTATTGTCACCTGGTGCTGTCACCTAATATTGTCATATAGTGTTGCCATGTGATGACGTCACCTGATGACATCACATGGTGGAATTGACTGCCAATGTTGCAGATTAAATTTTCGGGATTGGTTTACAAGGGAATATGGGAATGGAAGCAGAAATTGATCAACGTGTAGACTCAGCGCTTCAGACATTGATGGCTTCGTCTCGTGGCACTTTATATGAAGCTATAGCCAAGCATTATGATCAATTGGTTGAACTGAGATCGATGGGGCATTCTTTACAGTCAATTGCTAAAGTGCTTACAGAAACAGGTGTCCCCATTACGAGGCAAATGCTGCATAACTATCTCAAAAAAATTGAATCAACTGGGCGCAAACCCAAAAAAATGCCGGCTTCAATTACATCTGACCAGAAACAAACTCTGAACCCAGATGCAGTGTCAAAAGGTCAACCACTGTCAAGTATTACCCCAGAAAAAGAAAAGGTTACAAAAACATCCCCCTCTGTGGTCGGTACTGTCCATCAAGAAAAGACGTCAGCTATGCCACCAGCAGTCTCTGATTTCACCCCGCAAGAGTTCAAACGAAAGGAGCGCGACGAGTTACCCCCTATTCCTACTGACTGGCCGATGGTCCGTAAAAGGGTCAATGGGGTGGATATGGATCTGCATCAGTCACCAAAAGGTAGGCTCTACTCCGTGCTTCCGGGCGTGGACCCTGATGTACCTTATGGCAAGAATGAAGTTGGCGTCAGTTACAATCGATACGGGGAGCTCACCAGATCAATGATCGGCAAAGGGTTTATTGGGGAAGATCTCTGACAGCCGGAAGTCCCAGATAACCCACTAGCGCCGCTTCCAAAACTTCCGATAGCTCCTGTCTGATGGTTCTTGAAACAGAGGATATTCATGTTGAAAACGATATTTGTGGATGGTGACAAGGGAGGCGTCGGAAAGTCTCTGGTATCCCGCGCACTGGTAGATATGTACCTGCACGATCCAAGGCAAGGGGATCGCGATGTCGTGGTCTTTGATGCAGACCGTTCAAATCCGGATGTATGTGGTGCAGGCGGTTATTGCGTTAATGACACCGATAATAATCTGGTTTCTACGCATCTGATCAATCTGGAAACAGAATCTGGGTGGTCGGAATTTGGTGACAGAATGGAAGCTTACGTGGATTCGGAGCGAGATATTCGCGTGGTCATTTCCATGCCTGCCCAGATTGGTCCTCGTGCCTTTGATGGAAGCATTCCTCTGGTTGGTGAAATTCTGCGCTCGGTCAATGCAATTCCCGTCTGGGTAATGAGCCGCACCCAGGATTGCATGAATGCTCTGGAAAATCGGCGCAAAACCATCCCGGCACACTACGAACATGGCCTTATCGTTAAAAACCTGTTTTTTGGTGCGACGGATAAATTCACGCTCTGGAAAGAAAGTCTCCTGCGACAGGAAATTGTTGATTCTGGCGAATGGGTTGAGGTGGATTTTCCCGAATGTAACGACATTCTGCTGCACAAGATTGGGCGGACGCCATTCCAGCGCGTACTCAATGAGGGAATATCCGGCAACCGCCTTGGGATGGGTTCACGTCTTTCGCTGGAAACCTGGCGGCATGAAGCCTGGCAAGCCCTGGCTCGTGTAGAAGATCTTCCGACCGGTTGTTGATGTGCTCAGGACTCTGCTACTGGATAGTGAGGTCGGTGGAGCCGGGAAACGTCTGGCCTGCCGCATGCTGATGGATCGTTATGTTCACGGTCCCCAGCCACAAAATAACCAATACCGGCTGTTCCTCATTGAGACTGGTGCCCTCGCCAGAATAAGTCAGGATATCAACACGGGTGGTTCCATACTCGGGATCCACTCCATTGACCTTCGCACAGACAGTGGCTGGATCGAACTCGGTGATCTGCTGGAAGGGTGGAAACATCGGGCAGAACAGACCGATGAGGAAATCCGGATTTTACTCCCTTTCCCTTCATATGCAGCACGGACAGTTCTGGATGGAAGAGAGGCAATTGTCTCCCGGATACTTACCGAAAGCTCAACGATCCCTCTCTGGGTACTGACTGACCGTCCAGAAGCGGTCCAGGGCCTGGCCAGCCGGCAAAAACATCTGCCAGAAGTTTTTGGGAAGGGGATTATTTTGCGAAACCTGTATACCCAGCGCGGTTTTGGGCTTTGGGACAGAAGCACAGTTCGAGATTCCCTGCCTGATCAGTGGATGGAACGGGAAATGCCTGAAGCCTGCGATCCGGCAAAACGTCTTCTGGACACAAGAATGCCGGATTTCATAGAGCGCTATGGCCAACTGGGTCTGGGCTGGCAACTGGCATTTCGGATGTGGCGCCAGACATTCTGGCAGCAGCTTGATGTTATTGAAACTCTGGAGCGGTAAATGATCAGCAACGAAAATCGGCTTGCGGGAATCGCAGAGCAGTTTGAACGCATGTTGGGCAAGGATTTGTCAGTCACGCAAAGAGTAGATATGGAAAATCTGGCGCGGGCAATTGCTCTGCCCGTGCAGGATCCCTTCTGGAGTCTGATCGCCTTTTTTTATGCCCGGTCCCCAGGAAATGACATGCTGGAAAACGACCGGCTCAGGTTGACCATTGAGCGGCTGGATCGTTTTGAACAG
>NZ_JBYCKP010000489.1:0-2363 GCF_057473445.1 Acidithiobacillus sp. TH-A36
GGGCATCTGAACATGGGCAACCTGCCAGATAGTCCGCCCGCAGAATGGATCGTGCGTGAGGATTATTCGCATTATGCCAATGCCCTGCTGCTGAATCGGGGTAGCAGAAACTTTCCCGGCGAACTTTTTGATTTGGGCTATTGCGCGGCCAGTCTGACCGCCAGCTACAATTTTCCCTATCAGGGAGATATTGCATTACCCAACACCGCACTATCTGCCGGGGGTACGCAAACCCTGTTTCACCTCCACCAGGCCCCTGAACATCGGGAAATCTTTCGCGGATTCACCCGGCAGTTGCACGACGCCCATGCCGTGCAGACGGATATTCCACCCAAAAGTTGCGCCCGGCACATGGATGAACAGCAGATTCTGGAAGAGATGAGCAACCTGAGCATTCAGGGAAATCCGGAAAGTGGCCTTATCGATGCCTTTGGCGTACAGCTGACCGTGCATTATGCAGACTATTACAATCTTCTGTCCTTTCGCTTTGAAAAGGCACTGAAACACGCCTTGCAGGCTTCACCCTTTCTGATCAGAACCCTTGCCGCAGAGTATCCCGTCCTTGAGGAATACAAGGATTTTGGACACCTGCAAGGGGATTTTCTGGCGCGCACCCTGCTGACCGAAGCGGGCCACATCTGCGGCTTCCGCACCATGGGCGGCATTATGATGTCCACCCTCTGGAAGGAAAAGATCATGCCCATGATCCGTGACCAGTCCGACTGGATTCATGGCATTGTTGCCGTCATCAACAGCCTCGGCTGGGGTGTCTGGCGGGTGACGGAATTGATTCCTGACCAACGCCTGATCCTGCGCGCCTGGAAACCCTACGAATCCCTGGGCTATTTACGGGCCTTCGGAATTTCCGACACCCCGGTGGACTACCTGTTTGCGGGAGTGGCCAGTGCCCTGATGAATCTCATTTTTCATGTCAACATCACCGACAGGCCGACACTGGATGACACCCTCTATACACAAGCCATGCATGAAGGCGACCATTTCTGGGCAAAACAGAACACCTGTGTCGCCCAGGGCCACCCCTACTCTGAGGTAATCGTGGAGCGGGGAATTCTGCGCGACTGGTAGCACGGTTCATCATTCGTGCCCATTTGTTTCTCTTTCCGGACGACCGTGTCACCCATTTTGACTCAGCACAACCCATTCTGGCGCTCAATGCATCAAACAATCAGCGCACTAGAAAACGGGGTAGACCGGTACGATAATTGCTTATCCGTACTTGCTGTTTTTGTCAGGGTATCAGGTCAGGAGAAACTTATGTACAAAACCCGCGTGGACGCAACAGAGCAGGGCCTCTTTCATCCTGAAACCGGGTCCGTGTTGCGCGCACTCGACGAGATCACCGCCACGCTGCGCTATTACCAGGCGTTTGGCGACCCTCAGGATCTGGACGAAGGCATCTGCTCCCTGATTGCCCTGGAAGCGCGCTTGCAGCAATTTATGCAAAAAGCGCAGAAACTCCAACAGAAACACTAAAACAGGCCATTAACTGGCCTCAAAATGGATTCACCCATCACTCACTGGCGAGGGAACGTGTAATGAGCATTCTAGATCTCGGTTCTGTAGTAGACAGCCTCCTGGGCGCAAACGGTCACGGCAGCGGCCTGCTCGGCGGTAATGCCCTGCTGGGCAGCCTGGTTGGCAACGGCAACACCAGCGGTGCCGGTTTACTGGGCGATTACAACGGTGGATTGTTGGGCGGCCTCGGCTTGGGTTCCCTGCTCGGCTCCATTGTTGACCCCAACAGTGGCAACATGGCGAGCAGCAGCAGCTCGGCTTCTGTCGGCGGCAGCAGCACTACTTCCAGCACCACCGTAGCCGGTGGCGGACTGCTGGGTGGATTACTCGGTGGCGACCTTCTCGGCGGTAACAATCTCCTGGGCGGCTCCAACGGCCTGCTGGGCGGCTTGCTGGGCATCCTCTAAAAAATTCATTGCCCATGCGGGCAATGTCCGCAACCCCGACCTGAAGGCTTCTACATTACCAAGCTTAAGGCCGGTGGTTGCACCAATCCCGCGCAGACCGGGGATACTCCCGCTTTGGTAACCCCCAATGCACACTTTTAGGTGTCATTATGGGAATTTTTAACTTTGTAACACTGCGTTACAACATGTATCAACATTGTGAACAAAATCCCCGATGTTACAAAATACCAAACGGTATGCAACTTTTGAAGTAGCATAAATTTTGTGATCTCTCCCCTTGCAATAATCTGATTATAGGCTAGTTAATAAACCGGCCACAGATGCCAGGCAACGTGTCCGGATTCTCCCTGAAGGCGGGGAGAACGTTGGCACGTAATCTGCTAATGTGACTGCGGTGTGTTGGTTGTAACTGGTTGTAAC
>NZ_JBYCKP010000490.1:0-8852 GCF_057473445.1 Acidithiobacillus sp. TH-A36
CCATTACTGGGGACATCCACCAACTCGACATGGGGCAGATGCGCAGCCAGCCATTGTCGACACTGGGCGCGGGTCTGGTAATGCACATAAACCTTGCGGATTTGCTCCATAGGAATATTGGCCACCAGATTATGCACAATGCGTAACTGCACCTCTCCGCAAATTTGCAGGGGATAATCCAGTAACAAATCCAGCGTCAGGTTGACAGAACCTTCGGTGCTGTTTTCCACCGGAACCACGCCAAACTGTGCCTGCCCGCCATCCACCATCCGAAAAATTTCAGGGATACTGGCCGTCGGTTGAAAAGATGCCGAACGGCCAAAATGTTTTTGTGCGGCCATCTGCGAGAATGTCCCTGCCGGCCCCAGATAAGCGACTTGCAGGGTTTCTTCCTGAGCCAGTCCTGCCGAAATAATCTCCCGATAAATGCTGGCCACCTGGGCATCTGTAAAAGGTCCGGGATTTTCCTGCATAATCCGTCGCAGGATTTCTGCCTCACGATCAGGATGATAAAAACGGCTTTCGCCCTCAGCGCGCTTGAGTTCACCCACGGCGTGGGCCAGTTGGCCCCGCTCGCTCAGCAACGCCAGAATTTTGCCATCGACGTGATCAATGGCGGCACGCAATTCCACCAGGCTGCGCGGGGATGTTTTCAAAAGCAACGCTCCTAGCTGTGCTTGCGGGCAAAGTCCCGCATGAAATCCACTAACGCCTGCACACCGGCCTCGGGCATGGCGTTATAAATGGAAGCGCGCATCCCACCCAGCAGACGATGACCTTTGAGCTGCAGCAGGTGCTGAAGCTCGGCTTCCTGCAGGAATGCCTTGTCCAGATTGGCATTTTTCAGGGTAAAGGGCACATTCATCCATGACCGGTTACGCGGTTCAATCGGATTGGCATAAAAACCCGCTGATCCGTCTATGGCCTGATAAAGCAATTCCGCCTTGCGCGCATTGCGTTCGGCCATAGCCTGCAGGCCACCGGTCTTTTTTAACCACTTGAACACCAGACCGGCCACATAAATGGCAAAGGTAGGTGGGGTATTGTGCATGGAATCTTCTTTGGCCTGCACGGCATAATCCAGCATGGTGGGCGTATTGGCCGGGGCCTGTCCCAGCAAGTCTTCACGCACAATGACCAGGGTCAAGCCAGCCGGACCAATATTTTTCTGGGCACCCGCATAAATCAGCCCGAACCGGCTGACATCCACGGGGCGCGATAAAATATGGGAAGAAGCATCGCTGACCAGCGGAATCTCTCCCAGCTCCGGCACAAAATCGAATTCCACACCACCAATGGTTTCATTGCCGGCAATATGCACATAAGCAGTGTCTTTGCTGACCTGCCATTCGGACTGGGGCGGTACCAGACGGGCCTGACGATCGGCATTACTCGCAGAAACTTCCACCTCAGCAAAACGCCGCGCCTCATTCAAGGCTTTTTCTGACCAGATGCCGGTCTGCACATAGCTGGCCTTGTGATGCCCACGTAACAAATTGAGCGGAACCATGGCAAACTGGAGGGTGGCGCCGCCTTGCAGAAACAGGACCTTGTAATTTTCCGGGATGTTCATGAGACCACGGAGATCCTGCTCGGCATCCGCAATAATCTGCATGTAATCCGCGCCACGATGGCTCATTTCCATGACGGAAATACCACGACCATGCCAATCCAGCAGTTCCGCCTGCACTTGCTCCAGCACTGCAGGCGGCAACATGGCAGGACCCGCACCAAAATTATATACCGGCTGATTCATGATTTATTCCTGGGGCAGTTCGGACTGCTCCCCCTCCTCTTCATCTGTTTCTGCAATAAGCGCCAAACCGGCAAGCTGCTCGCCCTCGCCCAGATTAATCAGACGCACCCCCTGGGCATTTCGACCGGTGCGCCGGATGCTGTCCACCGCAATGCGAATCAGGGTGCCGTGGTCGGAGACCAACATCAACTCGTCCCGTTCCGTCACGGCCAGAGCGCCAACCACATTCCCGTTGCGATCATTCGTCTGGATGGCAATGACGCCCTTACCGCCGCGATTGGTCCGCCGATATTCCTCGACCGTCGTGAGCTTGCCATAACCATTGGCTGTTGCTGTCAGTACAATCTGATTCGCATCGACCAGTTCCGCAGAAATTACCCGATCGTTTTCTGCCAGACTGATGCCCCGTACACCCCGGGTATTACGCCCCATGGCCCGGACTTTTTCTTCCGGGAAACGGACCGCCATGCCGTGACGGGTAAAGAGCATGACTTCGCGTTGCCCATCGGAGAGGCAGACGCTTACCAGACGATCGCCATCATCAAGATTGATGGCATTAATACCCTGACTGCGCGGTCGGGAATAATCCATGACCGGGGTTTTTTTGACGACCCCATGGGCAGTCACCATGCATACAAATTGTCCTTCCGTAAAATCGCGCACCGCCAACACCGCAGTAATATGTTCGGTGGGAGCCAGCGACAGCAGATTCACAATCGGCTTGCCCTTGGCGCCGCGACCCGCCTGGGGTAACTGATAAATTTTTTGCCAGAACACCTTGCCGAGGTTACTGAAAAACAGGCAGTAGGCATGGGTAGAAGCGCAGAACATCCGCTCCACGAAGTCTTCTTCCTTGGTGGTCGTCGCCATTTTCCCTTTACCACCGCGACGTTGGGCATTAAATACGGTGACCGGTTGGGCTTTGATGTAACCGGCATGGGTGAAGGTCACCACCATTTCTTCTTCGGCAATAAGATCTTCATTGGAAATATCGCCGGTATCGGCCACAATTTCACTACGTCGGACGTCACCGTACTGATCAAGAATGGCGACCAGCTCTTCGCGAATGACTTCCATCAAGCGCACATGGGACCCGAGAATCTCCAGTAATTCCTTGATGCGATCCAGCAAGCCCAGATACTCATCACGGATTTTATCCTGCTCCAGACCGGTCAGCCGATGCAGACGCAAGTCGAGAATTGCCTGTGCCTGGGTTTCGGAAAGGTGATAACCATCAGCCTGCATCCCGTCAGAGGGTTCACCACGCTCGGCAAGCAGGGAAGCCACCATCCCCGGTTCCCAGACCCGCTCCAGCATTCTGGCCTTGGCTTCCGCTGGATTGGCCGCTGCACGAATCAGACTGATGAGCGGATCGAGGTTGACCAGAGCCACCGCCAGACCTTCCAGAATATGGGCACGATCACGCGCTTTTTTCAGTTCAAAAATGGTGCGGCGGGTTACTACTTCCCGACGATGCTGAATGAAGGCATCGAGCAGTTCACGTAAACCCAAAGTCCGGGGCGCACCGTCGAGCAAAGCCACCATGTTGATATTGAAAACACTTTGCATGGCCGTATGCTGAAACAGATTATTGAGCACCACATCGGCGTTGGCATCGCGCTTCAACTCAATGGCAATGCGCATGCCCGACTTATCGGACTCATCGCGCAGGTCACTGATGCCTTCCAGACGCTTTTCCTTGACCATTTCGGCAATGCGTTCAATCAGACGGGCCTTATTCACCTGATAGGGCAATTCCGCAACAATAATGCTCTGCCGATTGGTTTTTTTGTCAGTTTCAAATTCGGTACGAGCACGCATGACCACGCGGCCCCGACCACTGCGGTATGCTTCGATACTCCCGGCCCGTCCAAGAATGTAGCCGGCAGTCGGGAAATCTGGTGCAGGCACCAGATCGAACAAATCTTCATCACCTATCTGCGGATCATCCACCAATGCCAGACAGGCATTGATGATTTCGGTCAGGTTGTGGGGAGGAATATTGGTGGCCATGCCCACCGCAATACCGGCCGAACCGTTGATGAGCAGGTTTGGAATCCGTGCTGGCATGACCAGCGGTTCCCATTCTTTCTCGTCGTAGTTGGGGCCAAAATCCACCGTTTCCTTTTCCAGATCGGCGAGCATTTCATGGGCAATACGCGACATGCGTACTTCGGTATAACGCATGGCCGCCGGACTGTCACCATCCACCGAACCAAAGTTACCCTGCCCGTCAATGAGGGGATAGCGCATGGAAAAATCCTGGGCCATCCGCACCATGGTGTCATATACGGCAGTATCTCCATGCGGATGATATTTACCAATGACATCACCCACCACGCGGGCAGATTTCTTGTAGGGCTTGTTCCAGTCGTTATTCATCTCGTGCATGGCAAAAAGCACCCGACGATGTACCGGTTTCAGGCCATCACGGGCATCAGGAAGCGCCCGCCCGACGATTACGCTCATGGCGTAGTCGAGGTAAGACTGGCGCATTTCCTTTTCGAGACTGACGGGAATGGTTTCTTTGGCGAACTCTATCATCTGAAGACCGGTTATCCTTGATTATTTTAACGCGGCATTATGTCACAACAGGACGCTTTCTGCATGTTTCAGCCACGCAACTCGGCAAGGCTGTGCAGGTAGTCCGGTCGGGCCACGCCTTTTTCCGTGATGATCGCCGTTATGAGAGCAGCCGGGGTGACATCAAAAGCCGGATTGCGCACTTTAACACCCGCTGGAGCCACATCATGACCCGCACACTGCCGGACTTCGCTGTCCGGACGCTCTTCAATAACAATTCCTTCTCCGGCGGGCATGGCGAAATCTACCGTACTTAAGGGTGCTGCCACATAAAAGGGAATCTGATGATATTGCGCCAATACTGCGAGACTATAGGTTCCGATTTTATTGGCTGCATCACCATTGGCGGCAATCCGGTCAGCGCCTACAATCACCGCCTGAATCAGCCCCTGCTGCATGAGATAAGCCGCCGCACTATCCGCATTCAGGTGAAAGGGAATGCCGTCCTTCTGGAGTTCCCAGGCGGTCAGGCGCGCACCCTGCAACCAGGGCCGGGTTTCGTCGGCATACACCTGCAGTTGTTTTCCGGCAGAAATGCCCGCCCGGATGACGCCCAGCGCCGTACCATAGCCCCCCGTGGCCAAACTCCCGGTATTGCAGTGCGTGAGGATGCCGCCCTGCTCGGGCAACAAGGCGGCGCCATGGCGACCCATCTGTTGATTGTCGGCGATGTCCTGTTCCAGCAAGTCATGGGCGGCCTGCAGCAATAATGCCGCAGCCCGGTCAGCAGCTCTTTCGCCTTGCGCCAGCGTTAATTGACGATCTGTTGCCCAGGCTAAATTGACGGCGGTGGGCCGCGCCGCCTTGATTTCCGCTGCTGCTCCTGCCAAACGCTGCTGCCAATCAGAAAATTGCCGCATTTCCTGTGCCGCCAATGCCATGGCATAAGCCGCAGTCACGCCAATCGCCGGCGCCCCGCGCACTACCATTTGCGTAATGGCCACCGCCACCTCGCGATAGTCACCCAGCTGCAACCAGATTTCCTGTTGTGGTAACAAGCGCTGATCCAGCAGGTAAAGCTGATGGTCTTCCCAACGGATGGCACGAATATTATCGACTATAGGCACAGAGAATCTCCTGAGTGGCGGGTTTCGGACAGCACCGGATAAAATACACGGCGCGCTCAATATACGGATCAACGAAATATCTGTAAAATGCAGGACCTTACCCGCCCCCGAAATGCCGGGGCAACTTTCCTTTTCCTATAGGTTTTGATCATGTCTGCCATCCACCATTACCCTGTTCTGCGCCTGCGCCCCAAGGAAGACCGCCGTTTGCGTGCCGGTCACCTCTGGATTTACAGCAACGAAGTCGACGTCGCCAAAACACCTCTGCATGGAATTATGCCCGGCAGTGTCTGCAGAATAGAAGATGCCCAAGGAAAAGCCATCGGCCTGGCGCATATCAATCCGCACACACTCCTTTGCGGGCGCCTCCTCAGCCGTGATCCCCACCTACTGATCAATGAAGCATTTTATCAGGAGCGGCTGCAACAGGCGTTGCGCATGCGTGAAAAATTGTTTTCCGCGCCTTTTTACCGATTGGTGCATGGCGAGGGAGATGGCCTGCCCGGCCTGATTATTGATCGCTATGAAGATACCTTGGTCATACAGCCCGGCAGCCTGGGTATGGATCGGGACATCGCCCTGATTGTCAACGCCCTGCAAGCACTTTTACACCCGACGGGTATATTATTGAAAGCGGGCGGCGCAGCGCGGCGACTGGAAGGTTTGGAAGATCGGGTAGAAGTTCTGTTCGGACAGGTTCCGGAGCGTCTGCAGATTTGGGAGAATGATTGCTTATTTGAGATGGACCCGCGCGGCGGTCAAAAAACCGGATGGTTTTACGACCATCGCGCCAATCGTCGACGCCTGCTGAGCTACGCCCCCGGTAGGCGCGTGCTGGATTGCTTTGCCTATCTCGGCGCTTTCAGCATTCCCTTGGCCAAGGCCGGGGCGCTTGAAGTCACCGCAGTAGACAGCTCGGCACCCGCTCTGGCCTTACTGGAAGAAAATGCCCGGCGCAATGCCGTAGCTCCTATTCGCATTATGCACGATGATGCCATGGAAACTTTGGCCCGACTTCGGGACCGTGGAGAGCAGTTTGATCTCATCGTCCTCGACCCCCCGGCATTGATCAAATCCAAAAAGGATTTCAAGGAAGGCAGCATTGCCTACCGGCGCTTCAATGATCTGGCCATGCGCCTGCTCGCGCCGGGCGGTATTCTGTTCACGGCCTCCTGCTCCCATCATCTCAACCGCGAGACGCTGCTCGGCCAGATTGCCTTTGGCGCGCAAAGAGGCGATTACGCCATCATCGGCGAAGGGACCCAGGACATGGATCACCCCATCCACCCCGCTGTGCCCGAAAGCAGCTATTTGAAAGGTTTTTACGTACATCGCCGGGAATTGATTACTGACGAACCGGAGTGATTTTCACGATGGGGCGGGCATGGGGTGGATTCTTGTCGCGCTGCCCCATGACAGGTACAATCGCGCCCACGCCGTTGTAGCTCAGTCGGTAGAGCAACTGATTCGTAATCAGTAGGTCAGAGGTTCGATTCCCCTCAACGGCACCATATAAAACATTTACTTAGCGAGTTTTGCTCAAATAATGCCTAAACTGTACCCAGATTGAGTGTCAGAAAAGAGGGCAATAATGGAAGCCAAAGGCAAATTCCCCAATACCATTCGCCTGCATCTGGCCTTCTTGCTTTCCCATCTATTCAATATGGCCCGCAAGGAATGGGGCATGGAAGCTCTGAGCAATCCGGTAGGACTGATCCGTAAACCCAAACTGCCCCAATGTCGAGATAAACGGTTGGTTGGTAATGAAGAATCTCGTTTGCTGGCAGATATTGTGATTTTCGCCATTGAAACCGTCATGCGCCAAGGGGAAATCATGGACTTGGAATGGTGTCACATCAACTGGCTGGACCATACTGCTTATCTACCCGAAACCAAGAATGGGTCTGCAAGACTGGTGCCCTTGTCTGAGCGCGCAGAAGAAGCCTTACAACGGCAACAGGTCAGGGCGACGGGACAGTATGACAAGGTTTGGTAGTACACGAATGATGGCATGCGGGCTGTTTATAATCGGGCTGTCAAACGAGCGGGTATTGAAGGGCTGACTTTTCATGATTTACGCCATGAAGCGACAAGCCGTTTGTGTGATAAAGGCATCCCGATAATGACCGTACAGGTTATCACCGGCCATAAATCTACCCAGATTCAGAGAAGGTACTGGTGGATGCGGTACGGGGGCAACACCCTGCCTGATATGGAAAGCCGCGCATTTCCGAGACTGGTACGGGGATTCGGCTAGGTGGATATCGTCAGTGGCTAACTTCAGGGGCCGTGAGATTTTCCTGTAAATCGCAACCTGGTAGATTGCAGACATGCGCAATGACCAATCAGCATCCGTATCTGGCTGCCAAAATTGTAAAAGTCATTCAAGTTGATTCTCTGAATAGGATTGCCATGGCGCTGGATACAATAACCATAGAGAAGCCTGCCAAGGTGGGGCTGACCGTGATGTGGCCTGATGCGCATGCATCTTTATCAGCAGCACCATTATACATTTCCAAGGTCGCGGCAGGCATGCCATCCCCCGCTGACGATTATGTAGAAAAGACGCTCGATTTGAATACATACTGCCTGCCCAATAGTGGGGCATTCTTCTTTTTGCGGGTATCCGGTAACTCCATGACGGGTGCGGCCATCCATAATGGGGATATTCTTGTGGTGGATCGCAGCATTAAACACCAAAGCGGCCAAGTGGTGATTGCAATCAAAGTGCGGGCGCGGGTAGAGCACATATTTGCAGCTATAGAACAAATGGGTGGCAAGCGTATTCGGACCATCGGCCAGGTACGCGCAAACTTCGCGATGACCATGATGGTCGTGACCTCCAACATCAAACGTCTAACCTTTCTCGAAAAGGGGCCGATCAGAGCAGAAGTATGCCCGTAATGTGGAAAAGCGTGGAAATATGGCCTTGAAAAATACTGTTTACTACAAAATTCGTAGTAAAATGTCCTGAATCCTGATTTTTGAGCTTATCATTCCTCAGGGAAGCGGGTTTTTCGAGCTGTCCTTTGGACGTTACTGCGAAGCCAGGAGGTTTTATCGGTGTGAATTTTTCAGATACCCTATGCGCTTTTCAATTTTCACTCGAAGATTCTCGGCAAGGCCAGGTGCTTCCATCCATTTTTGCAACGCACCCCCAGTCTCTGGATCGTCGCGTCGCATCTGTTGCAGCAATGAGCTCAGGCGATAGCATTCATTCACGGATTCCAGCAACTCCAGTCTGTCGTACTCCTTAACCATGCCCGCCTTAAGAACACGAAAATACCATCCCGTTATGGAGGTTTCGGCGATATAGGCTGCCACACCTTGGCAATCCAGTTTCTCGTCAATTTTCCAGCAGGGACTGCGAGGTTGCGATATTTGCAAGAGCCCTTCACCTAATCGCCAGATATCGCCGATATGCACATCATGTTCATCCAGATCAG
>NZ_JBYCKP010000491.1:0-4378 GCF_057473445.1 Acidithiobacillus sp. TH-A36
GCTACCGAGCTCAGTGAAGAAATGGGACATGAAATCAGCCAATCTGAGCAGAATTTTCAGCGTCTTTTTGAAAATATGCTCGACGTTTTCTATCGTACCGATAGTGAGCAAAACCTGACCTTGGTGGGCCCTGCGGCCTTAGGCGTATTAGGTTATTTACCCGAAGAAGTTATTGGTCTTCCTGCCTCCAGCTTCTATATTGATCCACAAGCACGGGAAAATATCGTAACCGCCGTTAAGAAACATGGGAAAGTTCAAAACTTCCCGGCACGCTTGAAACATAAAGATGGGCATATTGTGGATGTCGAAATTACCAGTAGTGCAATTTATAGCGAAGATAAGCAATTTCTGGGTATGGAAGGCCTGTTCAGAGATGTGAGCGAACAGGTCGGCATTAAGGAAAAGCTGCATCGACTTGCCACCATTGATGAATTGACCGGCATATTGAACCGTAGGGCCTTTCTGGAAAAAGCCAATCACCTGATCAAACATTTGCGTAGACACCCAGAATATAGTCTGCTCGCCGTGATTGATCTGGATAAATTCAAACCCATCAATGACCGCTATGGACACTTGAGCGGGGATCGTGTTCTGAAAGTGTTTGTATCACTCTTTAAGGAGACCCTTCGGGAAACAGACGTTTTTGGTCGCCTGGGTGGAGATGAATTCGCGATTATTTTCAGAAAGTGCACGATGACAGAAGGCTTGGAAATCCTGGAACGAATCCAGGAAAAAATGCAGAAAATCAGCATTAGACTCTCCGATAATGAAGTTTACATCTCAGCCAGCATCGGCTTGACCGAGTTGCGTGAAGAAGACCTGCCATTTTCTCTGGCACTGGCTCGAGCAGATCGGGCTCTTTATCAGGTCAAACAGAATGGAGGAGCCCATGTCGCAATGCTTTTATCATGATCAGGATAATGAAAACGCAACGGACTGGCCGGGCTTGATAATCGGAAACGCCCAAGCATATTAGCATCAGCTAAAACTTGCACCCGCTAAAAAAACCATGTATAACCTATAGCCCTTGCAGCTATGTGGTTATTTTGATTTGAAAAAACTTTTTGTGGCCGCAGTGACGGCCGGAATCAGCTTCCTGTTTATCATCGCGCCGCAACCTTTGCAGCGCAGCATTCCCGGACTGCCTGCGAATATCGCCCTGTTGAAAACAAGGGTAACTTTAAGTAGTTCTAGAGGCTCACACAGTTCCCAATCACAATCTTCTGCTGCTCTTGCCAACCCCCTGACGGGACGTGCATGGCAGAAGCTCGCCGGCATCTACAGTAAAGATGTACTGTATGCTTCCAATCAAACGGGCGTTTCCCGCAAATTGTTGGCTGCCGTGATTCATGTCGAAAGTCGTGCAAGTAACGTCGTCAGCTATGCTGGGGCTGTTGGTCCTATGCAGCTCATGCCCAGCACTGCATGGCGCATACTTCATGTCAATCCGTGGAAGCCTCGCCAGAATATCGTGGGTGGTGCCCGCTATTTGCGTCGTCTGCTCTCAATTTTTCATGGACATCTTCGCCTGGCGCTGGAAGCTTATAATGCCGGACCCACCACAGTGGCCCAAGGCGTAATTCCCATACCGGCAAAAGTTTATGCGCGTCAGGTGATGGCACTGGCGGCTTGAGATCGGCATGAATGCCAGTCTATGTTAACATTAAAGTATACTGTTAACATTATCAGGAGAAGGCGTTGTCAGAAAACAGTTCGTCAAACAGCAATTTCACTATCTGCATGGGTCACGACGAATTATTGATTCGTAACCGTTACGAAACCATCAGCATCGCCAATGATTTCATGATCGGCATATTATTTCTGGTAGGCAGTTTCTTTTTCTTCTATCCCTCCATGGAAACGGCTGGAGTCTGGCTTTTTGTGATTGGCAGCGCCGAACTGTTAATAAGACCGGTGATCCGGCTCGCCCGCCATATTCATCTACAGAAACTACCCAGTGGCAGCTGGGATATGTAACTGTCCGGTCAGCGAGCGGGCCGCAAATAACGCGCAATGCTTTGCCGCGTAGTGGCTTGCGCGATCAATTCATTGTAATTCTCAATCCGATCACGCGCCCATGCGTTGGCATGCTGTTCCGTTTGTTGAATGGTATTTCGCGCGTACAAGCCTCTAAATTGCCAGATAGCCAGCCAGAAACATACGGTGGCCATTCCTGCGTCGCCCAGTCTGGGCACCATTGCCAGGGGAACCTGCATGAGCACTACATCCAGAATCACACAGACAAGAAAAGCCGTAACTCCCAGACGCCATCTTCTGCTGCGCTTGGGAGCTGTAGCACGCCCCAGTTCCCTGGCCAGGAGTGCCTGCCGCCACTCCTGAGGCTGTTGAGCAAGCGCCGGGGATAAAAATACCGATCCGGTAATGGGGTCGTGCAAAGCACTCACATTATCCGCCAGCGAGCTGTAAAAAACCGGGGTATGCACGTCTCCCAAACTATCGCGCAAGACGTACAACTGGGGATCACGGCGCAGCAAATCCTTTATAGACATTATCGACTCCTGATTCAGCAAATAAACCTGCCGTTTATCGTCGGCATGTTGATGCATAAGCAAGAACGATTCCAGGTAGGACCAAGTGCATTGCCGGGGTTTTATCCTATTGCACAGGATTCGACTTTTGCACTATTTTAGTGCGCAAGCACCATATTGGTGCACAATGGCTGCACTCCATTAGCGCAATGATCGACCCTTACCAGCCCGCTTGCCGCGACAAATCTCCAGGCGATTTTTACGAATAGTGCGCGGCAAAGTCTGTCCCTCGGGATGAATATAAAGGCTTTGCAAATGGGCTTGGGGCGCCAGCGCCATCAGTTTCACCCCCTTCCCTTTCGGCAGGCTTTTGATTTCTGCCAGCGGAAATATCAATCCCGCATAATCTGAAGAGACGCACAATATTTCTGCAGACAGATCAGAAACAGGAAGCAGCGGCAAAGGATACTCATCTTTATCCAGAGACAGGAAAGCTTTCCCGGCACGATTGCGCCCGGCCATGTTTTCCAGTGCAGTGACAAAGCCATATGCACCACTGCTCGCTACCAGCCACAAACTGTCGGCCGGACCACAAGCCGCCGCCTGAAGGGAGGCTCCGGCCTGAAAATCTACCTGACTGGAGGCGGGGACCCCGTCCCCACGGCCACCGGGAACCTGACTGACCGGAACAGAATATGCGCGACCGGTTTGATCCAGCAACACCAGTTGATCCACAGAGCGTACTTCAAAAACCTGCAGGAGCTGGTCGCCTTCCTTGAAGTTCAGACTCTCCGTGGCAATACCGTGTCCGGCTCGACTGCGTAACCAGCCTTTGCGAGACACTATGACCGTCACTGGCTCGTCGGTCACAGCGGCCACAATAGTCTGAGCAGTCTTGCTGGTAATGGCCACATCCGCCTGTAACAAGCTGCGTCGATCATCTCCGAACTTCTGGGCATCGGCGTTGATTTCCTCAACCAGCAAGTCTCTCAGGCGTTCCTCGTGAGCCAGCAGGCCAGTCAGATAATCGGCCACATCCCGCTTGTCCTTGAGTTCTTTTTCCAGTTCAATGCCAGCCAGCCTGGCCAATTGACGCAAACGGATTTCAAGAATGTCTTCGGCCTGAACTTCTGTCAGATCAAAGTGCTGGATGAGATCTATTTTGGGATCATCGGACTCCCGAATGACCCGGATAACGGCATCAATATCCAGAAGAACCCGGAGTCGTCCTTCGAGAATATGGATACGCGCCAACGTCTTGTCCAGACGAAACTGGCTACGGCGGCGAACCGTGCGCAGACGGTAAGTTACCCACTGCCGCAAAATGGCCGTTAGCGGCAGACAGGGTGCGCGGCCTTCCAGATCCAGCACCGTCAAATTGACGGACTGATTGGATTCCAACGAAGTACGTGCCAATAAATAGGTCATCAGTTGCTGGGGGTCCTGATTCCGGGAACGGGGTTCCACCACAATACGCACTGCGTGATCCTTGCCGGACTCATCGCGCACCGTATCTATCTGGGAAAGCATGGCCGTTTTGGTGGACTGCTGCTCAGGCGTCAGGGCTTTTTTCTTGCCCTCACCCCTCGGCTGCGGATTGGAAAGATTTTCTATTTCCGAGAGCACCTGTGCCGTGGAAACGCCTGGAGGCAGTTCATGGATACTGATGCGCCACTCACCCCGCGCCAGCTTTTCCACTTCCCAGCGGGCCCGCACCCGAATACTGCCCCGCCCCGACAGATAAGCTTCACGAATTTGTTCGGGCAGTGAAATAATCTGCCCTCCCCCGGGAAAATCCGGGCCGGGTATCTGCTCAAGAATAGCGTCATCCGACGTCTCCGGATTTGCTGCCAACTGCGCGCAAACGGCCGCCAGCTCGCGCAGATTAT
>NZ_JBYCKP010000492.1:0-1966 GCF_057473445.1 Acidithiobacillus sp. TH-A36
TATGGCACCCTTGTTGCCGGGCATCATGGCAGCGGGTTTGGTTTTGCTATGGACCCTTGCGGCATTGCTGGCCAGTCGTTGGTACGAGCGTTATCAAGGTCTGGATCGACCGCAACGCTTTTACGGCAGCCTGGAATTGCCGGGCGTGCTGATCTGGCTGGTGGTGGCAACTCTGCTGGGCATTAGTCTGCTCCACGGTGCATCGGCCTGGCCATTGCAAAATCTGGCGCTGCTGGTCGGGACCTGGTATCTCCTGCAGGGCTTGAGCTTTGTGCATTTGTGGTTTGCTGCCAAAGGCTGGCCCACCATGGCCCTGGTAGGACTGTATATTGCCCTGATTTTGTTGTCACAGTTGCTGCTGGTACTGAGTGTGCTGGGAATTCTGGACAGGGTGTTTCACCTGCGGCAAAGACTATTGAGACCACGTTCCTGAGGAACGTTTTGCAAGAATTTTTGGGAGGAATTGAACATGAAAGTGATTTTGCTGGAACGTATTAACAAACTGGGTCGCCTGGGTGATGTTGTCGAAGTCAAACCCGGTTATGGACGTAACTTTTTGGTGCCTCAGGGCAAGGCCGTAGTTGCCAACCAACGGAATCTGGAAGAATTTGCCGAGCGCAAGGCGGCTTTGGAGCAGGTTGAAATGGAACGCCTGCAGGCCGCCCAGCAGCGTGCAGCCGCTCTGGCTGATGCCGTCGTGAAAATTGCCCTGCAGGCGGGTGAGGACGGCCGTCTGTTCGGTTCTGTGGGTTTGCACGATATCAGTGCTGCTCTCAAGTCACAGGGCCATGAAGTGGCGCATACCGAAATTCGTCTGGTAGATGGCCCCATCAAGCGGATTGGTGAATTCCCCGCCCGTGTCCATCTGCACCCTGAAGTCGAGCTGGATGTCATGGTTTTTGTCGAGCGGGCCTGATCACCGGGCACGCTGAGACGCGACCTTGTACGAAGAGGATGACTACGGCGGCGGGGTGAAAGCTCCGCCGCATTCCATTGAGGCCGAGCAATCGGTTATCGGTGCGTTACTGATTGATCCTGAATCTGCGGATCAGGTCATGGAAGCGGTCGCCGCAGAAGATTTTTATGAGCGCCGGCATCGGCTGATATTTCAGACGATCAGCAACATGCTTAACGCCGGTCGCGTCGTGGATGCGGTCACGGTGTCAGAAACCCTGCAGGATCATGAGCATCTCGCTGATGCCGGCGGTGTGCAGTATTTGCTCCTGCTGGCCAATGAAACGCCCTCTGCGGCCAATGTGCTGGCTTATGCCCACATTGTGCGTGAGCGGGCCACCCTGCGCCAACTGATTAGGGTAGGCCGGGAAATCGCCGAGTTGGCTTACCGGCCTGACGGGCGCGAAGCGCGGATGCTTCTGGATGAAGCCGAAAGCCGGGTTTTCCAACTGGCAGAAGGACAGCAGCGGTCAGGCAAAGCTTTTAAACAGTTGAATGAAGTCTTGCCCGCCGTGATTGATCGTATTGAGGCAGTCGCCCGTGACAAAAAAGGGGTTACTGGTCTGGCTACGGGCTTTGCTGACCTGGATGAAAAAACTTCGGGTTTGCATCCGGGTCAACTGGTGATTGTGGCAGGTCGTCCCAGTATGGGAAAAACATCCTTTGCCATGAATGTGGCCGAGCACGTCGCCTGCGTTGAAGGCAAAAATGTGCTGGTGTTCAGCATGGAAATGCCTACAGACGAAATTGTTTTGCGGGCCTTGTCATCACGGGGTCGGGTCGATCAGCACCGTCTGCGTAACGGTACCCTGGGAAATGACGATTGGCCAAGACTGGCCCATGCCATTGGCGAATTGGGCACCGCCCCACTTTTTGCCGATGATTCTGCGGCCTTGTCTCCTGCCGACCTGCGCTCCCGGGCACGCCGTCTGAAGCGCGAGCAGGGCCTGGATTTGATTGTGGTCGATTATCTGCAGCTCATGCAGGTTCCGGGTAGAGGCGATAACCGGGT
>NZ_JBYCKP010000493.1:0-2783 GCF_057473445.1 Acidithiobacillus sp. TH-A36
TCCGCGAGCAAAGCATGACTGACTCCTTCCCCAGACCCTTGCGCCAGTAACCGGCATTCCCAGCCGCGAAAAGGAAGGGGCCGGGAAATATCCCAGCCTCCCTCTTGCCAATTATCATCAAACTCCGGGGCACGAATTAGATAGAGTACTTTCCCCTGAATCCTGCAGGCGGCACCTCCCTCCCATTGAATGCTTTTGGCTGTAGCGGTCTGCAGTGCGTCCTGAAGGACCTCCAGACGCGCCCGGGAGGGTAATGGACACTGAAGACGTTGCAGCCAGCCCCGCAAAAACATCCTTTGCCGGGCTGGAGATAACTGCTGCAAAAAGCTTAAGGACAACGCGTCTTCCTTCAACCCGGGGTGTTCTGACTGGTGCTGCCCCCAATACATGGCAAACCAGTCATCGACGAGTTCGTGAACATCGCCCAGATTTTCTGCCGTTCGGGCCACGGTAGTCACGGCATGCGGCCAGCCGAGGTTTTCGAGCAGAGGTAACAGCTGCTCACGGACACGGGTCCGGTCATAACGGGGATCCTGATTTGCAGGATCGGAAATATAGGGGATTTTCTTTTCCTGGAGGTAATCCAGCAGTG
This sequence comes from Acidithiobacillus sp. TH-A36, assembly GCF_057473445.1. Lineage (NCBI taxonomy): Bacteria > Pseudomonadati > Pseudomonadota > Acidithiobacillia > Acidithiobacillales > Acidithiobacillaceae > Acidithiobacillus > Acidithiobacillus sp. TH-A36. The sequence continues at coordinate 593 of NZ_JBYCKP010000493.1, forward strand.
CCTGTTTGGGAAACTGCAAAAAAGGACGAAGCAACACCCCTGCCCCCAGGGGTTTCTGCCGGGGCATGGCAGACAGTCCGGCAATACCCGTACCCCGCAATAACTGCAGGAAAAAAGTCTCGGCCTGATCTTGCTGATGTTGAGCGGTCAGCAGATAGTCCCCGGCCTGAAGCTGCGCCGCCAGCAACGCATAGCGACCGCGACGCGCCCGATCTTCCGGGCCTTCTCCTGAAGTTTCTGGAGGTAAATGCAGCACCGTACAGGAGACACCCAGAGCGCTGGCCTGCGCGACGCAAAAACGCGCCCAGTCCAGGCTCTCGGCGTGCCAGCCATGATCTACATGCAAGGCCCGCACAGGACAACCCAATGCCACCAGGGCGACCAGCAAAGCGGTTGAATCTGATCCGCCACTATAGGCCACAAAAAACGGGCGCTCCCGAGGCAGGAGTTCCCATTTTTGGAGAATGATCTGGAGCTTTAGCTCCAGATCAGGCCGCGCCGACCACTCCATAGTGCATCAGGCGTTCATAACGGGTGGTCAGTAATTTGCTGGTATCCATCGCTTTCAATTCGTCCAGATGCTGGGCGAACCGCTCCCGGACCAGAGTGAAAACGGCTTCCGGATCACGATGGGCACCGCCCATGGGCTCGACCAGGACTTCGTCTACCAGTCCGAGAGACTGTAAACGGCGAGCGGTAATGCCGAGGGTTTCTGCCGCTTCTGCTGCCATTCCGGCATCTTTCCAGAGAATGGACGCACAGCCTTCTGGTGAAATAACAGAATAAACACTGTATTCCAGCATCAGCATCCGATCACCCACGCCTATGGCGAGCGCGCCGCCTGACCCGCCTTCGCCAATAACGGTACAGATGATGGGAACGGCGAGATCGGACATGACCGCCAGATTCCGGGCAATGGCCTCACTTTGACCGCGTTCCTCCGCACCGATTCCAGGATAGGCACCAGGCGTATCAATAAAAGTAAATACCGGCAATTGAAAGCGTTCGGCCAGACGCAAGAGGCGCAGTGCCTTGCGATACCCCTCAGGGCGAGGCATACCAAAATTACGCTGGATTTTTTCCTTGGTATCGCGCCCTTTTTGATGCCCCATCCAGACAATCGGCTGATCATTGAAGCGGGCCAAGCCGCCGATGATGGCCTGATCATCGGCAAAAGCGCGGTCTCCGGCCAGAATTTGCACTTCACTGAACAGGGCCTGCACATAATCGAGGGTATAGGGGCGCTGGGGATGCCGCGCCACCTGTACAGTCTGCCAGGCACCCAACTTACTGTAGATGCGCTGCAGCTCCTTGCGGGCCTTCACTTCGAGGCGTTTGATTTCATCGGCAATACCGGGCTGATCCAGAGCACGCAGCTCTTCTACTTTGGCTTCCAGCTCCGCTACACCCTGTTCAAAATCCAGATAACTGATTTTCATAGGTACTCCTGAACAATCTGAAAACTTGCCTCAGGCGGGACGCCGGGTCTTGCGCTGTCCACGTTCCAGAGGAATCACATTATTTACCAGCGAAGTGGCAGCACGGTACGTCCACTGCCATTGATATCCCTCGGGCATATGCGCCTGCAGTGCCGCCAGGGCTTCTTCACTCGCCACAAAACTTAAGCTTTCCGGAACTTTTAACAGCACCTGCAGGTCATTGTCCACCGGTAAACGCAGGAGCAGACGCACAGAGCCCGGATATTGCTGAAGCCAGTCATGCAAAAGCTCGGGAGCCAGCGACTCACCCTGAGGAATTTCCACGACCAATTGTGTTGCCAACTCTTCACGAGCCAGCTGGCGATCCAGCACCCTCAGGGCGCTGAGCCGCAGACCACCGGAATAGCTGTCTTCGCCGACCTCACCCAGGACCAGCACGGGTTCTTCCCCTTCTCCGATTTTCCCCGCCTGGGCCCAGACTTCGGCAAATACCACCACCTCCAGACGCCCCACACCGTCATCCAGAGTGAGAAAATAAATACGATCGCCCCTTTTGGTACGGGTGCTGCGCCGCGCCACCACCAATCCGGCAACCAACATAACGGTTCCCACCGCAATATTGCTCAAAGGCTGCACGCCCAGCTCGGCAAGTTCCGCACGGAGATCATCCATGGGGTGGCCGCTGAAATAAAAGCCCAGGGTTTCCCGTTCCTGACGCAGTATTTCTGTGGAGGTCCACAGCTCAGCATGAC
>NZ_JBYCKP010000494.1:0-9468 GCF_057473445.1 Acidithiobacillus sp. TH-A36
GCCGTCAGAACCTGCCGGCACTGCCCCATACGGATGAAACCGTAGCCAATGCCCGTCGTGGTGGCTATGTCATCAAGGATGCCGAGGGTGGTAAGGCGCAAGGCATTTTGATTGCTACTGGTTCTGAAGTTGAACTGGCCCTGGCGGCCCAGGCGAAACTGGCTGAACAGGGTCACGCCGTTCGCGTGGTTTCCATGCCTTGTATGGACATCTTCGCCGCTCAGGATGCCGCCTATCAGGAAAGCGTTTTGCCTGCCAGCATCAGCAAGCGGGTCGCCATTGAAGCAGGCACCACGGGGCTCTGGTACAAATACGTCGGATTGCACGGAGCCGTCGTCGGTATTGATCATTTCGGGGCTTCCGCTCCGGCACCGACGCTCTTCGCCAAATTCGGCTTCACTGTGGACAACGTTGTTGCCCAGTTCCAGTCGCTTTGAATTCATTTGCAATTTTGAGGAGTAAATATAATGACCATTCGCGTAGGTATTAATGGTTTCGGCCGTATCGGCCGCATGGCTTTTCGCGCCATCGCCAAGGAAGCAGAGTTCAACAACATTGAAGTCGTTGCCATCAATGACCTGCTTGAGCCTGCCTATCTGGCCTACATGCTGCAGTATGATTCAGTTCATGGCCGCTTTCAGGGTGAAGTCAAGGTTGAGGGCAATGATCTCGTCGTCAACGGCAAGAGCATCCGCCTGACCGCCGAACGCGATCCTGCCAATCTCAAGTGGGGCGATGTAAACGTAGATGTAGTCATTGAGTCTACCGGCTTTTTCCTGACGGGCGAGACCTGTCAGAAGCATCTGGATGCGGGCGCCAAAAAAGTGGTGCAGTCTGCGCCCTCCAAGGATGACACCCCGATGTTTGTTTACGGCGTAAATCACAGCAAGTATGCCGGTGAAAAAATCGTATCAGCAGCTTCCTGCACCACCAACTGCCTGGCGCCCATCGCCAAGGTGCTGAATGATCACTTTGGCATCAAACGTGGCCTGATGAGTACGGTACATGCCGCTACCGCGACACAGAAAACCGTTGATGGCCCCTCTGCCAAGGACTGGCGCGGTGGCCGTGGCATTCTCGAAAACATCATTCCTTCCTCAACCGGTGCTGCCAAGGCCGTGGGCAAGGTGATTCCAGAATTGAACAAAAAACTGACCGGCATGGCTTTCCGGGTGCCCACTTCTGACGTTTCGGTGGTTGACCTCACCGCTGAGCTGAACAAGGAAACCAGCTACGAAGAAATCTGCAAGGCCATGAAAGCCGCCAGTGAAGGTCCGCTCAAAGGCGTTCTCGGCTACACGGAAGCCTCAGTAGTTTCCACCGACTTCCGTGGCTATCCGACCCCGTCCATTTTTGACGCTGGCGCCGGTCTGCAACTGGATCCGACTTTCGTCAAGGTAGTGTCCTGGTATGACAATGAATATGGTTATACCTGCAACATGATGCGCTTCGTCAAGCACGTCGCCAGTCACTGATGATCACTGCAAACTGGAGATGCCATCATGCAAGTTCTGACCTTTGAAGACCTGTGCAAGCGTGGCCTTGCACAAGGCAAGCGGGTTTTTATCCGCGCTGATCTCAATGTTCCCCTGAGCAAGGATGGGGCAATTGCCGACGACACCCGGGTACGGGCTTCTGCACCTGCGGTCCAAATGGCTCTGGATGCCGGTGCCGGCGTCATGATCACCTCGCACCTGGGTCGCCCCACGGAAGGAGAATTCAAACCCGAAGACTCTCTGGCACCGGTGGCCAAGCGACTTTCCGAGTTGCTCGGTCGTCCAGTCCGTCTGCAGGCGGACTGGGTGGACGGAGGCTTTGAAGTCAAGCCCGGTGATGTGGTCATGCTCGAAAACTGCCGCATCAACAAGGGCGAAAAGAAAGATGACGATACTTTGGCGCAGAAATACGGAAAACTCTGCGACATTTTCGTCAATGACGCTTTTGGTACCGCCCATCGCGCCGAAGCCAGTACCCATGGTATTGCCAGGTATGCACCGACTGCCTGTGCCGGTCCCCTGCTGGTGGGTGAACTGGATGCGCTCGGCAAGGCCCTGCAGAATCCCAAACGACCATTGGTCGCCATTGTTGCGGGATCAAAAGTATCCACCAAACTCACCATTCTCAAATCACTGGCCGATAAGGTAGATCAGCTGGTGGTAGGCGGTGGTATTGCCAATACCTTCATTCTTGCCGAAGGCCATGGAGTGGGTAAGTCGCTCTGCGAGGCCGATCTGGTTCCCGAGGCAAAAGCCATTATTGCCGGCGCCAAAACCAAGGGTGGCGCAGTTCCCCTGCCTACGGACGTGGTCGTTGCCAAGGAATTTTCGGCCACGGCACCGGCTCGGACCTGTGCGGTGGCCGACATTGCCGAAGACGACATGGTTCTGGATATCGGCCCTGAGACCGCCAGAGCGTTGAGCGAGATTCTCAGAAAAGCGGGGACCATCGTCTGGAACGGCCCGGTAGGCGTCTTTGAGTTTGAAAATTTTGCGGGTGGAACCAGGGCCATTGCCCAGGCTGTCGCTGAAAGCACGGCATTTTCCATTGCCGGTGGTGGCGATACCATCGCGGCCATCAACCAGTTCCACATTGAAGACAAAGTTTCTTACATCAGTACCGGTGGCGGTGCCTTTCTGGAATTTCTGGAAGGCAAAAGCTTACCGGCCGTTGCCATACTTGAAGAACGTGCACGAGGTAACAACACTTGATACGCCGGACGAAAATCGTCGCAACCCTGGGCCCTGCAAGTTCTGATGTGCAGGTCATCGATCGTCTGATCGAGGCGGGCGTCGATGTCGTCCGCCTCAATTTTTCTCATGGGTCTCCCGAAGACCATGTGCAAAGAGCGGAAATGGTACGCGAGCGGGCACGGGCCCATGGTCGCGCCATTGGGGTCCTGGCCGATTTGCAGGGCCCGAAAATCCGCATCGGCAAATTTGCCGATGGCAAAATTCATCTGAAAGAAGGCGAATCCTTTATTCTGGATATTCACTGCAGCGTGGGAGATCAAACCCGGGTAGGGGTGACTTATCCGCAGCTGATCAGCGATGTGGATCGTGGTGCCACACTGCTGCTCAATGATGGCATGATTGTGCTCTGGGTCGAGAAGGTTCAGGGTGGCGAAATTCATACCCGGGTAGTACAGGGTGGTGAATTGTCCAACAGCAAGGGGATCAACCGCGCCGGTGGTGGCCTGACCGCGCCGGCCCTGACCGATAAGGATCGGGCCGACATCATTACGGCCGCCCGACTGGAAGCTGATTATCTGGCAGTTTCCTTTCCACGCAGTGCGGCAGATATGGATGAAGCACGTCGCCTGTTCCGGGAAGCCGGAGGACATGGTGCCCTGGTTGCCAAAATCGAGCGCGCCGAAGCAGTCGATGCCATTGAAGAAATTTTGGCGGTATCCGAGGCCATCATGGTGGCCCGGGGAGATCTGGGGGTGGAAATTGGCGATGCGGCCGTTCCTACAGTGCAGAAGCGCATTATCGCCCTGGCTCAGAAACATAATCGCCTGAGTATCACCGCTACCCAAATGATGGAGTCCATGATTCATCAGCCCATACCCACGCGTGCCGAAGTTTCCGATGTGGCGAATGCGGTTCTGGATGGTACCGATGCGGTCATGTTGTCGGCAGAAACGGCGAGCGGCGCTTATCCCGTAGAGGCCGTGGCAGCGATGGACCGTACCTGCCGCGAAGTCGAACGACATGCCCCCAGCACCAACACCCTGCAGATTATTGATCGCCCGCTTGCCGGAGTGGATGAAACCATCGCAGCCGCCGCACTTCTGGCTACCCTGCGCTCATCTATTGCCGCCATTGCCGCCTTTACCGAAAGTGGCGCTACGGCATTGTGGTTATCGCGGGCTAATCCCAGGGTGCCCATTTATGCGTTGACGCCCCAGGTGTATACCCGCCGCAAGGTGACTTTGTACCGGGGTGTTCATCCGGTGAATTTCCCCCAAAACCGTCATGATGATCCTGTGCAGGTAATGCGCGCGGCCGAAGATGAGCTGCGCCGTCGTGGTGCAGTGCGCGACGGCGACCTGATGTTGATTACCATTGGTGAGCCCATTGGCTCTCCGGGCGGAACCAATACCCTGAAACTGGTCCGTGTGGGAGATATCTCCCATCGCGGCTAGACAGAAACAGACGAACCGGACTGACGGGCGGCTTGCAGTTTGCCTATCCCGTCTATAGGATTGATTAAAAACCAACCATTTTTCATTCACGTTTAGGAGAAGTGCTATGGCCCTCGTTTCACTGCGCCAGCTATTGGATCACGCTGCAGAACACAGCTACGGAATCCCCGCATTTAATGTCAACAACCTCGAACAGGTTCGTGCCATCATGGAAGCCGCCGCTGCTGTGGATGCGCCGGTTATCCTGCAGGCATCTGCGGGTGCCCGCAAATATGCGGGTGAACCCTTCCTGCGCCACCTTATTTTGGCGGCCATTGAAGAATATCCCGATATTCCCGTCGTCCTCCATCAGGATCACGGTGCCAGCCCGGCCGTTTGTATTCAGGCCATCCGCTCCGGATTCTCCAGCGTCATGATGGACGGCTCCCTGATGGAAGATGCCAAAACCCCGGCCAGCTACGATTACAACACCGCCGTCACTGCCAAAGTGGTTGAAATGGCCCATGCTGTAGGCGTTTCTGTGGAAGGTGAACTGGGTTGTCTGGGATCCCTGGAAACCGGCATGGCCGGTGAAGAAGACGGCGTCGGCGCCGAAGGCTGCCTGACCCACGACCAGATGCTGACCGATCCGGAAGAAGCCGCCCAATTTGTGAAGGCCACCAAACTGGATGCCCTGGCTATCGCCATTGGTACCAGTCATGGCGCCTACAAATTTACCCAGCCGCCAACCGGCAAGGTACTGCGTATTGACCGGATCAAGGAAATTCACGCCCGTATTCCCGATACCCACCTGGTCATGCATGGCTCCAGTTCCGTGCCCCAGGAATGGCTGAAAATCATCCACGAATTTGGTGGTGACATTGGCGAAACCTATGGCGTGCCCGTCGAAGAAATTCAGGAAGGCATCAAAAACGGGGTGCGCAAGGTCAATATCGACACCGACCTGCGTCTGGCTGCCACGGGTGCTGTGCGCCAGAGCCTTTACAAAAACCCGAAGAACTTCGATCCCCGCAAGTTCCTCACTGCTTCTCTGGATGCCATGCGCGACATCTGCCGTCAGCGTTTCGAAGCCTTCGGTACGGCTGGCAATGCCAGCAAGATCAAGGTCGTTCAGCTGGACGACATGTTCAAGCGTTACAAGAAAGGTGAACTGGATCCCCGCGTCACTGGTCTCTGAAGCGATTCCAGTATTTGCAAACGGCGAGGGCGCACAGCGCTCTCGCCCTGTTTTGGAGGCCGTATGACACAATTCAAGATTTCACCCTCCATTCTCTCCGCTGACTTTGCCCGCCTGGGTGAAGAAGTGCGGGCAGTGGATGAAGCCGGCGCCGACTATATTCATATCGACGTCATGGACAACCATTTTGTACCCAACCTGACTATTGGACCGCTGGTCGCTGCGGCCATCAAACCCCATACCCAGAAGCCTCTGGATGTGCATTTGATGATTGCCCCGGTGGACGCCATCATTCCCGAGTTTGCCAAGGCCGGTGCCAACATCATCACCGTGCATCCGGAAGCCACCATTCATCTGGATCGCACCATTCAGTTGATCCACAGCCTCGGTTGCAAGGCTGGCGTATCCCTCAATCCCGGAACGCCCCTCGATGTGCTGGACTACGTCCTGGAAAACCTGGACCTGGTACTGGTCATGAGCGTCAACCCCGGTTTTGGCGGTCAGAGTTTCATTGACTACACCCTGCGCAAGATCGAAGCCATCCGCAAGCGCATAGACGCGACCGGCAAGCCTATTGAACTGGAAGTAGATGGTGGCGTTAAAGTCGATAACGTACGCCGGGTCGCCGATGCCGGTGCCGATGTATTTGTCGCCGGCAGCGCCATTTATAACACTCCAGACTATAAAGCTACCATTGCGGCTTTCCGCAAGGCACTGGCGGGTTAAATGACGGTGCAACTGAACGTCAGCGCACCCTTCACGGCGCGGGTGGTACTGCTGGATCTGGACGGTACGCTCATTGATACCGCTCCGGATCTGGCCGGAGCCGCCAACCATGCTCTCCACAAGCTCGGGCGACAGCCTGCCGGGATGCCGGTCATTCGCGGCTTCATCGGCAATGGCGTACGTGAACTGATGCGCCGGGCCCTGAGTATTCAGCAGGAACCCAGCGAAACAGAACTGGACGCCGCCATGGTCGATTTCAGTCAGTACTACGGAGAGCATCTGCTGGATCACAGTCAGATTTATCCGGGCGTAAGCGATACCCTCAAAGCCCTTCAGGCGCAAGGCCGGGAGCTGGTCTGCATCACCAACAAGGCCAAGGCTTTTACCGAACCCCTGTTAAAACGTCTGGAGTTATATGACTTTTTTGGCCTGGTCCTGTCGGGTGACAGCCTTCCCAAAAAGAAGCCGGATCCATTGCAACTCCTGCATGCTGCCGCCCACTTTCATCAACCGGTAGGTGACTGTTTGTTGGTTGGGGATTCCTGCAATGATACCCAGGCAGCCCGCGCAGCAAATATGCCCATCGCCTGTGTAACCTATGGATATCATGGTGACGAACCCGTACACACGCTCAATCCCGATGCTGTACTGGACAATATGAGTGAATTATTGGATATTCTCGCCTGACACAGGAGCAACGGAAATCATGCGGAAATTGGAACGTGCGGGAAAACGATGGCGTCGCTGCTGAAAAGCAGTGCCCTTCTTTTCATCGTTCCAACGAGGTGATCCGTGATTTCTGAAGCCACTTTTGCTGCTCTGGCAAGCCAGGGCTATAACCGCATTCCCCTTTCCCGCGAGGTCATTGCCGACCTCGACACTCCCCTTTCCGCCTATCTGAAACTGGTGGATGGTCCCTATGCCTATCTGCTCGAATCCGTTCAGGGTGGAGAAAAATGGGGGCGCTACTCCATCATCGGACTCCCTGCCCGGCTGATCATCCGCGTGCATCACGGGTTGGTGACTGTCCACAATCAGGGTATCGAAACGGAACGCGCCCAGCCGCAGGACCCGCTCGAATGGATCAGCGCGTTTCGCGCGCGCTTTCGGGTCGCCCCCCTGGAAGACGTCATTGATGACCGCTTCAGTGGCGGGCTGGTCGGTTATTTCGGATACGATATTGTTCGCTATATTGAGCCGCGTCTGGCCCGTAACGCAACCCTGCCTGACCCGCTCGATCTGCCGGAAATCCAGTTGCTGGTGGCCGATGAGCTGCTGATTTTTGACAATTTGCGCGGAACCATCCGGCTTCTGGTTCATGTGGACCCCAGTCACAACAATGCCTATCACCAAGGCCTTCAGCGCCTGGATGCGCTTCAGAAGGGGCTGCGACAAAGCGCCATGCCGCCGCCCCCCCCCGTGCAAACCCGCAGGGTGAGGGAAGAAGACTTCACGGCCAGTTTCAGCCGTGAGGGATACATGGCCGCAGTGGATCACATCAAGGATTACATTGCTGCTGGCGACGTCATGCAAGTTGTGCCTTCGCAACGCCTGTCCACCGAACTGGGTGCCCATCCTCTGGACCTTTACCGGGCCCTGCGTGGCGTCAATCCTTCTCCCTACATGTTTTATGTAGATCTGGACGACACTTATCTGGTGGGCTCTTCGCCGGAAATTCTGGTCCGGGTGGAAGACCGGCAAGTCACGGTACGCCCCATTGCCGGAACCCGTCCCCGGGGCAAAAACCGGGCAGAAGATGAAGCTCTGGAAAAGGAGCTTCTGGCAGACCCCAAAGAACGTGCCGAACATCTCATGCTGATTGATCTGGCCCGCAATGATGTGGGCCGAATTGCCGAAGTCGGTTCGGTCACGCTGACAGATTCCTTTGGCATTGAACGCTACTCCCATGTCATGCACATTGTTTCCCAGGTCACGGGTCGGCTGCGCCCGGAGCTGGATGCCATGGATGCCCTGCGCGCCAGCTTTCCGGCGGGCACCGTATCAGGAGCGCCGAAAATTCGTGCCATGGAAATCATCCGGGAAATCGAACCGGTATCCCGGGCCGTATATGCCGGGGCCGTGGGCTACTGGGGCTGGAATGGCAACATGGATACCTGCATCGCCATCCGTACGGCCGTCATCAAAAACGGCACCCTGCATATTCAGGCCGGAGGGGGCATTGTGGCCGACTCCGAACCCGCAGCAGAGTGGGAAGAAACCATGAACAAGCGCCGCGCCATGTTCCGGGCTGTAGCACTGGCCGAAAACGGCCTCGACCCCGAAGGGAGGGCAGATCATGCTGCTCATGATTGATGACTGCAGACAAAGCTTTCTGAAGATCGAGCAAGCCAGGCCCAATCGCCAGATCATCCCAGTTACCGATGGATCTCCCCGGCATTTACATTCTGCTGCCGGAGGAATGCCTTGTGCTAAAATATTCTTACCAGGTAAGAGGAGAATGTTGTCATGTTAACAACCGTTTCCGATAAAGGCCAAGTTGTCATTCCGGTGGAAATCCGTCGCCGCCTGGGCATCACCCCCGGCTGTCAACTCGATTTCAGCCTGGAAGGTCATGTCATCCACGCCGAGGTGAAGCGCCAAGTCACTCCAACCACTGCCGAAGACGGCTTTGGCATGCTGGTTTGCACACGGCCGGGAAAACGCCGTCTTGCCGATTTCGATGTCGCCCTCGCCATGCGTGAAAGCAAAGATGATCGCCCTTGATACCAACATTCTGGCACGTTTCTATGTGGCTGACCCGGCTGACCCTGAGGCAGCCAGACAGCGACCGATTGCCCACAGACTCCTGACCGAATCCCCCCAGGTGTTCGTACCCCTGACCGTAATCCTTGAGCTCGAATGGGTCTTGCGCGCCTTTTATGGCTTTGCGGACGAAGATTTCGTCAGGGTCGTCAAACATCTGCTTGGTCTGCCCAACGTCAATGTCGAGGAATGGTCGCGCATCGCCGATGCCTTGGCCTGGCACACAGAGGGGCTCGACTTCGCCGATGCCCTGCACTTGCTGGCCAGCAGCCATTGCACGGAATTCATAAGCTTCGATGACCGTCGATTTGCACGCCGCGCCAAACGCCTTGGTGTTGCACCTGCAGTCGTTGTACCTGCCAAGTAGCCGTCGCCAAAGAGGTTATGGAAGGGACATGATTCGCGAGTATTTTATGGTAGAGTACATACAAATCAACAGGATGGAGCAATTATGCTGCTCATGATCGATAATTACGACAGCTTCACCTACAACCTGGTGCAGTATTTTGGCGAGCTTGGTGCGGAAGTACGGGTAGAACGCAATGACGCCATTGATATTGCCCGCATTGCCGAGCTGGCCCCCAGCCATATCTGCATCTCGCCCGGTCCCTGCACCCCCAATGAAGCGGGCATTTCCATTGCCACCATCCAGCACTTT
>NZ_JBYCKP010000495.1:0-5229 GCF_057473445.1 Acidithiobacillus sp. TH-A36
CCACACCGAAGTTCGCGAAAGACCCAGCTTCGCACGTTGAGACCACGTACATGCCGATTTACTTCTTGCTCAAAGTGTTGCAGGGCATTGGCGTAGCGCAGCAGAGCGACTGGAACGGCACCACGGGTATGCTGACTTTGGTACAGCCGACCGTGACCACGCCGACCACGTCTGGAGTGACCTTGTCAACACCAACAGTCTCCGGCGCAACTGTGGGCACGGGTACGCAAACTGCACCGGCTGTCAATGAAACCGGAGCTGCTGTGACGGTTTCCACCACGCTTACCGATGCGATGGGTAATCCAATTCCAAACGCTACTTTGTCGCTCTCGTTCTCGGGTAGTGGAGTGCAGCCGACCGTTCAACAGGGCACCACGTTTGAGTCTGTGAGCGGCTCTGCTGCAGACGGTTACACTGCGTCTGTGACCACCAACTCTAACGGTGTTGCCACGTTCGTGGTCGATGGATTGAATTCCTACGACCTGACAATTACCGCGCCTTACATGAACAATGGTTCCGCCGTGGCTCAGAATGTGTACCTTGGCTTTGTCAACAACGAGGCCATTATGAGCCCCAGCACAGGATACAGCGCAACGACCTCTACGGCGTCCAATGGTACAACCGGATTGGTGCCAGTGACCCTTACCCTGCCCGAAAGTAGCGGAGCGCCGCAGGCTAATCAAGAAGTTACCTTTGTTTTGAGCAACACGACCAACGGAGATTTGTCGACATCAAATGGCTCCTACACGAACACCAACTCTACCAGTTCCTACTTTGCGAACAATTCCGGCGCGAACATTAGTAGCAACTATGTCACGGCGTATACCAATGCGGAAGGTCAAGCAACGGTCTGGGTGAATGACTATAACCCTGAGAACGTCTTTGTGACTGCCTTCAGTGGTGGCTATCCGTTGTCTTCGAACACAGCGCTGGCCACGACGGAGCTTGAGTACTCCGATGCCAATGCTCCTACGGTGAGCTTGTCCTCGATTGGCGTGGGCGCGTTTGCACCAAGTGCAAACTTCACACCATCCGCTACCTCGCTGAGTGGCTTGGCTGGTAATCAGGCTGCGTACTTTGTTCCGTTGGACTCCAGTGGAACCGAGCTTACGGGTAGCAACGCTGAAGCGACCTATAACCTCTCAGTGAGCAACGGGGCGGAGATTTCTGAAATTGATGGAATGTCTCTCCCTGCAGAAGTCGGAACACCTTCGTCCTTGCAGCTTGAGCTAACGTCAACCGGAACAAACGCCAATGGCGCTACGACCTACACATGGACCGTGGATGGCCTGACGTTTGCTACCACCACAACTCCGTACTTCTGGGTGACGTTGACCAACGAGAGTGCCGCATCGACACTGACAGTCACCAGCGGCAGTGCGAAGTCGACGGCAACCTTTAACGTGGCAGAGTCCGCATCTTACGTGTCCACGCTCACCCCGAGCCAAGTCACGTTGAATGACTTCAGCGGCCAAAGTGCGCCGGTCACGTTCACGGTGCTCGATGCCAGTGGGAATCCAGTCGCGGATAGCACCGCAGTGGTGAAGTTTGACGATACTTCTAACCATGTCTGGGTGACGGAAGTGAACGGCACCACGTTGGCTGAGAATATTGGAACCAGCGGTAGTCTCGTAGACACGCCTATTCCACTCTTTAATACGTCTGACGCTCTCGCCTATAGCACAAGTGGCTTCTCAATGCCAGGAGTAGCGTCGTGGACGGGAACATCCTCAAAACAGTTTACGGTCTTTACTAACTCAAATGGGCAAGTTACACTGACCTTGCAGTCGGGCAACGTGGAGTATGCTACTGGCACTAACGGTACAGCGACGAATACGTTGTCTGGTTCGCAAACGAACACTTCCAGTTACACCTATGCGTTTACGTACGGTGATGGAAACACCGGCAGCCACGCAGTACTGTATTTTGGAGCACCGGGTAGCGTGAGTGTTACCAGTCCTACAGGTAATACCAATTGGGGGTCCAACGGATACCAGGTTGGCTCAATCTCTTGGTAATTGTCGCAGCGGCAATAAGGTCAAGGCAGGCAGCTTACGCTGTCTGCCTTTTCCATTCTAATGGACTTCTCCAGTCAGGAACCGATATTCTTGAGTTGGTCAACGAACTGGGCACTGTCCTTGAACAATTGAAGGGTCATCTTGTTTGATGGTTAACTAAGTGACGTTTGCCTGCGCCCGATAAGAAGGCCATCTCGAAGAACCAAGAGGGAGGCGTTCCAAGCTCCTCCCTGATGTGTTCCGTGAAAGTCCCATGATTTAGTAGAGCTTTGCTATGAACTGCCCATTCGACTCGTGGGCACCCCAGAGAGAGAAACTATCGTGCGCGGTGGTGCTGAATACATAGACTTCAAATCCGATGCCCTCGGCTGGCGTGTCCCGGATTTCCAGCGGTTCCTTGTAGTTGTCGTAGCCGCTGTTATAACTACTGCTGGTGCTGGTCCAAGTGGTCCAGGTTTGGCCGTTGTTGCGACTGTATTGGATGTGGTCGTTCTTGTAAGCCGTAGCCATGATTCGCCAATAATTGTTGTCCGGGAAATTCGGGAACTTGATCGTCCAATACCCCCTGGCTTCGGTGAGTGTCGCACCGTCAATGAGATCTATTTCCTCATTTGCATTGGCTTGGAGCTCTGCAGCAGGCTCATTGTCATAAGTCATGGATGTGTATCCACTCCAGTCGTCGTTCCCAATGTCCTCAATGTGGAAGATTGGGTGGATGACGTTCCCGGATTGCCAATAGCGCTGGTGCACATCTTTAGCCGCTTGATTGAGCTGGTCTAAATATTCTTGAGTAAGTGGCGAGCTTCCAGATGGGGCCGTGAGCCCGACGTTTACCTCGACCTTGTTGGCCCAGCTGAACACAGTGCCCGAGCCTGGTTGATAGTCGAGCGAGTTGCTCGGCACGAGATACTTCGACATAACCCATTCATCCCAAGTGTCTATTGTAGGCGTCTGGGCCGTATTGTAATCGGAACTCATGAAGAAGTGGAACCACGAGGCGTCCTTGCTAAAGTAGCTCGGAACGAACGATGTGAGCGGATCCACACCGTAGTCCGCCTCGAACGCCGTGGCTGCCTGTTGCATTGTTACGGGTGTGCCAGTAGAGTCTGTGGTCGGTGCCACCATGTTCCACGTGTTGTTTTGCCAAGTGGACGTCACACCGAGGCGTTTGAGTGCCTGCATGACATAATAGAAAGGCACGTAGGTCGTTGGCTGTCCGCTAGCCGGATCGATTGCTACCAATCGGGGCGCATATTCCACCACTTGGCCGTTGATCTCGATTGCCATTACGGTGGCACCGGTAGATTGGGAAGTTGGCAAACTAGACAAGTCGGCAGAGAGGCTAGTTTTCATGTTCCAAGAGCTTGTCGTTCCGTTCCAGTGGGCACGGATGGTCATCCCCATCATGGCTTCATCTAAATAATAGACTGGGAGCCAGGACGTTTGTGCGCCACTCCACGGGTCCACGTGGACTCGATGGTCCGCTGAGACGATGGCTGTTCCATTGTCCTCTAGGACCGTGGGTAGCATGTGAACGGTTGCCGCATATGCGGGTGTTGCGCACATCCCGAACGTGGTGAACATCAGTGTCGTCGATAGTGCGAGTGTGGTCCAGCGCTTCATTCGCATCCCTCCGTACATTCTCTTCTTGTATTGCCAATTTTGAGTGTAACATAGAGAATCAGCCTGCAACATACGTGTCAGTTTACCTCGTTGTTGTTTGGGACCGCATGCCCTTTCGCGCTTCCAGACTCCGCCGTAAGCAAGCTCTCCCACTTTCCGTCTCCCAAGAAACAACTGCTCCTTCATGCACCTTGGTCTCAGCACTGGGGCCTTGAGTCCGTTCGTCCGTTTACCGCTTGGTGCATTTTCAGAGAGCCTCTGGCCGTTGGAGATTGGCCTTGCGCGGAGGCCTCGAGGGGATGCGAAAGGGGCGAATGTTCGGATGGGTTATCGTCTTTCGGTGGTGCAGGTGCCATAGGCTCAGGAGCGGTCGATTGCCAGTGAGTTGAAAACGCTCTGCAATGCGGAGGATGCGTATCGGATTCTGCGAGATTCTTCGAAAGCTTAAATCTGGAACCTGTTGTGGCAATGCTGCTCGGTACGAAACATCCAGTGCAGGGCATCGAGCGACGAGCATGTCGCCGTGACGCCGACGTCTTTATAAAGCGGAAGACTAGGCGCACGTGATCTTTTATATAAAACCACACGCCCTATGACATGAAATTGTTCTATAATAAGAACGTCTATACAAGAAATGGAGGAGAACGGGGGAGTAAAGGGTGAAAATTGCTTCAAAAATAGTGATGGCTGGCGCCAGTGCGTTAGCGGGTATTTCCATGATGGGCGCCGGTAGCTTTGCGTTGTTTACAGCGCATGCTCAAACTAAGCATCAAAGCTTTGCGGCGGGCGTAGTGGACATCGGACTCAAGGGACAGAACTTCGGCACATTTTCCGACCGCAAAGCACAGTTGAATTATTTCAATATGGTCCCAGGAGACTATGCCACGGGCTACGCCGTTGCGAGAAATACGGGGAGTGTCAACGAGATCGTCAACGTGGTCACGACCGCCACCGGCCCCATTTTCTACGACGATGGGTTGAACAATGGGTGGGTGCAGACCAAGTATGGTTCAACAAGCAGCGCGTTGGAGCAACAGTCTCCCATTCAAGCATCTGCCAAAGACCGGGTATACACCGAATGGCATCCTGATTTAATCTCCGCGACGGAAGCCCCAAACCACCAAGGCTGGGAATCTTATGACTACCAAGCGACTGGAGACAATGCTGCGTATGAGACGGACAATCACCCCGCCTTCTACAACCTCGACTACGCAATTTATTCAAGTAGCAATGCTCATGCTCCGACCGTATCGCAAACAGTTGGCGGACGCCTAGTGGTCTCTGGGGACGATACACTGGCACGGAATGTCATTCATCCGCAGCAAGCAGTCACACTCTCTTACCAAAACACAGGCCACCATAGAGAGGTGCACACACAGCCATGGGTAGCAGGGATACTCGGAAGATACGATGCAGCGGCGGACAAGAAAGGCGACCAGACTCTTTGGAAGAGCGGTACACACTCCGCAGGTACGGATATCTCTGGTAATTCCGCGCTGGATGGTATTGTGTTGGCTCCGGGACAATATTTGGTGGTGGAATACAGCGGGCAACTCCCACTCAGGGCGCACAACGACTATCAAGACGC
>NZ_JBYCKP010000496.1:0-1824 GCF_057473445.1 Acidithiobacillus sp. TH-A36
CCCCAGATCATAAAGCTTGGCCAGCAGGGTGGATGATTTCATCGGGGCACCATTGTCGGAGTGCAAGACCAATGGCTGCCGCCAGCATTGCTCCACCATAAAGCCCCTTTGGATGAGCGCAGCGGCATACTCGCCACTCTCCTCCGTATGGACCTCCCAGGCCACCGCCTTGCGGCTGTATAAATCCTCAAAGAGATAGAGATAGTAGTACTGCCCCCGCACCGGCGACGGCAAGTACGTGATATCCCAAGACCAGACGGTATTGGCTGCGGTGGCCGTATGGGTGGTGGGTAACTTCCCTTTGCGGGGCGGGTGCGCACGACCCCGTCGTGCGTTCATACCTTCGGCCTTGAGGATTCGGTAGAAAGTGGACTCCGATGCCAGATAAACCCCCGCATCCGCCAGCCGTGGCACGATCTGGGTGGGTGGCAGGTGTGCGGTATCCGGACGATGACAGGCGTCCAGCACTTCCTGCACCTCGGCTTCACTCAGCTTGTTGCTGGGTGCCGGTCGTTCCACCGTCGTGCGGGCATCCGCCTTCACCATTCCCTGCTCCTCTGTCCATCGCTGGACGGTACGTAATGATAAGCCCGCTTCTGTGCTGGCCCGCGACCGGCGCGCACCACTGTCAGCCGCTTCCTGTATCCAGGCGATCAATTGTTGCCGCTCCAGGACCGGGGTTAATCTTCCCCGATGTCGTCCCCCCAGAGGGCGTTCAATTTTTTTCGCAAGATCAGCAGCGCAGCCGCCTCGGCTAAGGCCTTGTCTTTGCGACGCAGTTCCCGCTCCAACTCACGAATCCGTTTCTGGTCTGCACGACCTTGCGCACCCGCTGTCTGTTTCTGTTGGGTGGCGGTCTGCTGCCCAACGATACAGGCATGTTTCCACCCTTTTACCTGGTCTGGATACAGCCCTTTCTCCCGGCAATATGCGCTCAACTCCACCTCGGACAGCAGTGCCGTTTCCACCACCGCTGCCAACTTGGACTCGGCAGACCAACACTCTGCGGTCTTCTTGGTCACTGCACTCATCGTCCCACTCGCTATCGCCTGCTTACGCCAATGGTACAGCGTAACATCAGAAATCCCTTCCTGTTTGGCCAGTTCTGGCACAGATAAACTGGTGGGCGGTAACATCTTCTGCAATACAGCGGCCTTACGTTCTGCTGAATAACTCTTCATCTCGATAATCCACTTTCCGCCCCCAACCTGCACCTGACTCCATTTCAGAGAGGCGACAACTACCCTGACACCGGGGGGTGGCCGATTTGCTCTTGGAATAGGGAATTACGAGGCCAAACAAAAATTTCGAGGGTTTGGGCTTACACCCCCACCATGAACGATTCACCCACACATTCAGGCTCCACCACCACCCCCCGGCTATCATCTGATATAGGCAAATGGTACGCTCCGACTTTACACCAGTTCGCGATGGTTTGTTTGGGTGTATCTAATTCATTTGCAATAGTTTTCAAGCTTTTGCCTTGCGCTCGCATCAGTATTGCCATATTTCTTTTGGGGGCACTGGCTTCACGTCTTTTTTTTGCGCTGGCTTTTTGGCGTTTCCGTTGCTTGTCTGAACCATGCGTGCTGTGGATAAACTCTTGACGGGAATCAGGTGCCATATGCTTCCATACCCATTTAGCAATTGATCTGGCGGTTGCGCCCACATCACAATCGGGCAATGGCACCTTAAAATTATCGTTTATGTTATCCAGATTACGTTTTACTGCATCTAACCATCGCTTGTACCCATCCGGTGTCCAATGCTCTCTAACGGCCTTGTAAGCCCATACACGCCCTAACTCAAAAATCATGACGTGAC
>NZ_JBYCKP010000497.1:0-1860 GCF_057473445.1 Acidithiobacillus sp. TH-A36
GTGCATGTGGGTGTGCTGCAGTCGGGTCGCCTCCAGACAGGAGACACCTTGCTGGCCAGCGTGGATGAGCTGGCCCGGCGGGCGACCGCTGCCCATCATTCTGCCACCCATCTGCTTCATTCGGCGTTGCGCAATATTCTCGGTTCGCATGTCCAGCAGAAAGGTTCGCTGGTCAATCCGGAGCGGCTGCGCTTTGATTTCAGCCATCCCGAACCCCTGACTTCGGCGCAGTTGCAGGAGATAGAGCGCAGCGTCAATGCGGTGATTCGTGAAAATTATGCTGCCGATACGCAGGTTCTGCCCATTGCCGAAGCCCAGGCTCTGGGCGCCATGGCGCTGTTTGGTGAAAAGTACGGCGATGAAGTCCGCGTTGTGCGCATGGGCGACTTTTCACTGGAACTTTGTGGTGGTACGCATGTGCAGGCGCTTGGAGATATGGGGGTTTTCAAGATTCTCAGCGAAAGTGGCGTAGCAGCGGGTATTCGTCGTATTGAAGCCGTAGTCGGAGCAGCGGCTCTGGATCTTATCCAGCGCGATGAACAACGTCTGCAGACTGCTGCCAGCTTGCTCAAAGTAGCACCAGCGGATCTGGATCAGCGTCTGGCTCAGACCCTCGAGCGTCTGCGTCAACTTGAAAAAGAGTTAGAGAAAATTAAGCGCGATGAAGCAGCGCGGGCCGGTGCAGATCTCGCTGCCCGGAGTGAAGAGGTGGCTGGCGTGCCGGTTCTTATCAGCCGTCTGGAGGGTATGGATGGCAAGGCCTTGCGTGATGCGCTCGATCGTCTGCGCAGTCAGCTTCCCGAAGCCGTGATTGTCCTGGCCGGAGTTGAAGGGGAAAAAGTGGCCTTAATTGCTGCCGTTGCAAAAACCCTGGCAGGTCGTATTCACGCGGGAGATCTGGTGAATGTGGTAGCCTTGCCGCTGGGTGGTAAAGGTGGCGGCCGACCCGACATGGCCCAGGCTGGTGCCGGGAATCCGGCGGCACTGGATGATGCGCTCCAGGCCGCCCGCGATTGGGTCAGAAACAAGCTGGCCTAGTGGTTGCCCTGCCAGGGCTGGCTGTTGCCCTGATTCTGATGTCCATGGTCCGGTTTTGAACCTGGCTGCCCGCGACCCTGCCCCGGACCATTATCGGGACGTCCTTGTCCGGGTCTGCCTCCCGGGCGATTGAACTCTGGACGTCCTGGGGCCGGACGCTGAATGGGCTGCGGTCGCTGTTGCATCTGCGGACGATGGGGATGTTGAAACTGTGGACCACCGGGACGCCCCGGTTGCGGCCGCTGCTGCGGCCCTGGCATGGGCCTTTCTGCCGGACGGAAATGCCGCCAATGCGGGTCTCGGGAATAGCGGCCAGCATCTCTTTGGACGCGCTGCCAATCGCGATGATTCCAATGTCGCAATGCTGGCGGCGGAGCCGCTATGGGGCGCCACGGACCACGATAGCCCGGACCTGACCACCAGCGGTTGCCGTAATAATAATAGTAGTTGGAACCCTGATAAAAAATGGGTTGCGAAGCGCCATAGGCCGCATAAACACCCAGATTGCTCAGCCAGACCATCAAGGGCGGCGCCGTGAGAATGGCTGGGGGGTATCCTGGTGCTGCATACACTGGCTGGGTTCCTACATTGAGTTGTATATCTACGGGGCCAGCAAAGGCCGCACTACTCAATCCCAGTCCCGCCAGCACGGCGCTGGTCAAAAGACTTTTTATCCACAAATTTTTCATGATTATCATCCTCTCCGAAAAATCTTCAAAATGCGACTACATGGTACAGGACAAGATTTTTGCGCTATGCTTTTGCCTGTGAAATACAGATTAAGGTGTGTTGTCCCATGAATCGAGATGTAAAATGTAAATT
>NZ_JBYCKP010000498.1:0-13033 GCF_057473445.1 Acidithiobacillus sp. TH-A36
GCGGAGGAAAAACCCAATGGCTGGAAATTGTCCTTCAGGAAGGGCGTAACCGGCAGATTCGTCGCCTGCTGCAAGGCGCCGATGCGGAAGTGTTACGCCTGATTCGAGTAGCTGTAGGAGATCTGCTTTTGGGCAGTCTGTCCAGTGGACAGTGGCGCTGGCTGAGCCCGGACGAAGAAAGACTTTTGGTACCCTGAGCAGAGTATATTAGATATTTATTATATTGACATAGTCATAATATCCATGTATGTTAGTTATACCTTATTTACTGATGGAGAACGATCATGGAAATGGAACAGGAATTTGAAATGATTGCCCTGGTTTACCAGCTGGAAGAAGCCGGTTACTGCTTTGCAGACGTTTCTGATGAAGATCTATACCAGGCATTTATGAACAATCAGGATCTGCGGGATCTGGCGGTTCCCCGTGCCGCCTGATCATTTTTATCCTCCACAACCGGCCCTTTATGGCCGGTTTTTTTTGGTCTGAGCAACGGGGTATATCAAAACAGCCCGGAGCCCGGTTTTGAGGTCTTCCCTGCTGCTTAACCGCTCTATCAGCTGCTCTTGCGAGCAAGCATATTCCTCTTTATACTGACCGAACGGTCGGTATCTGACAGATTATCATTCCCCATCAAGGAGCCCAACTGGTGGCGCAAGAGCAGTCTACATCCCGTCTGGTCATCACCGTGGCAGTCATGCTTGCAGTAGTGATGCAGGTTCTGGATCTCACCATCGTCAATGTTGCCCTGACCTATATGCGTGGCTCCCTGCAGGCCAATAGCGATCAGATCACCTGGGTGCTCACCGCTTATATGGTGGCCAACGTCATTGTACTCCCCCTTACCGGCCTTCTGGTGGAACGCTACGGACAACGCAACATCATGCTTTGGAGTGTGGTGGGATTCGTGATTTCTTCGGCTCTATGCGGACAATCACACAGCCTTACCGAGATTGTCCTCTGGCGCTTTCTTCAGGGCATTTTCGGGGCGTCCCTGGCACCTGTCGGGCAAACCATCATGCTCGGAGCCTATCCGGCCAATAAACGCGGTCAGGCCATGGCGATTCTCGGTATGGGCATCATGCTGGGACCGATTCTGGGACCGACTCTGGGTGGTTATCTGACGGACACGCTCAGTTGGCGCTGGGTGTTTTACGTCAACATTCCCTTTGGGATTCTCGCCTTTTTACTGATGCAAAGCGTGCCGGACGGCGGCAAAAGCGCAAACCCCCGGCCCGTGGACTGGACTGGATTTGCGCTGATGGCCCTGGGTTTGGGGTCTCTGCAAGGCATTCTCAGCCTCGGGGATCAGGATGACTGGTTCAGTTCACAAACCATCATCATCCTGACTTTGATTACCATCCTTGGGCTGCTCTTTTTTGTGTGGCGTTCCCTGAGTGTCAAGCATCCGGTTGTCGACTTGCGGCTCCTCAAAGACCGCAATCTGGCTATTGGCAGCCTGGGAATCGGCATATTCGGTCTCGCCCTGTTTGGCACCATGGTGATTTTGCCCATCATGCTGGAGACTTTGATGCACTATGAGGCCTTTACGGCCGGACTGGCTATGGCGCCTCAAGGAATCGGCGCAATGCTGGCGATGATGCTGGCTGGCCGCCTGCTCGGCAAGGGGATCAATCCCCGCGATATTGTGCTGGTCGGTATTGTAATCGGCGCTTTTGGAACCTACCTCACCACCCTTTACAACCTCAATATCAATATACAGTGGGTGATCTGGCCCAGCTTTATTCGCGGCATAGGCTTTGGCCTGGTGACTATTCCCCTGTTTACCCTGGCTTTTACAACCCTCAAGAAATCACAGCAGGCAGAGGGGTCGGGAATTTTCAATTTGATGAGAACCCTCGGTGGCAGTGTCGGCATCGCTATTGTGTCTACCGTCATGAGTCAGGAAACACAAGTGGGCTGGAACCAGATGAGTAAGTTCATCAACCCCTTCAATCCGGCGTTTCACCAATATCTGGCAGCGGCTGGGATAACCCAGAATCCGACTACCTGGCAGATTCTGGGTAATGTTGTTCTGTATAATCAGGCCAACATGCGCGGCACCCTCGATGCATTTGTGCTGGTATTTTACGGTTTTCTGGTGATGATTCCGCTGATTTTATTTCTCAAGAAGCCAGCTCCAGAAAAGGGAGAAAATACTCCGCCACCCGTACAGGAGTAACCCTGAAACGGTGGTGGGCCGGGAAGCTTTTTGCGCCAACGCCCCTTGCCTGCTGTTCCAAGGCTCATCCTGCTGTCAGGAGAGAACTCGCCCTGTGGGCTCAGACAGCTCTCCTGACGGGCGCAGGATTTCACCAGGAACAACAACGGCGCGGGCCAAAGTCGCGGCAAAGCTTCCCGGCCCACCGCCGTTTCAGGGTGCCGAGGTTTTTTCCAGATGGGGTACGGCAGGCAGCCAGAGCGTTCTGGCAAAACCCCAGTCGAGCAATTTGAGACTTTGCCAGGAGGCCTTCCAGAAACCACGGTTTTCATCGGTAAATGAAGGGACGCCCAGAATCACGGCAATGAGTTGCACCCCATTTTGGGTGCCCGTAGCCACCAGACAATGACCAGCGGCATCGGTATAACCGCTTTTCATGCCGGTGATGAAAGGCACGCGGCCTACCAGCAAATTGGGATTAGGACTGGTAATGCCTGCGTAAGTGAAATTCTCATGGTTGAAAAAATGCATGTACTGCGGAAAATCCGTCATAATTCGCCTGGTGAGAATAGCAATATCATAAGGACTGGCGGTGTTATTGGGATGGGGAAGGCCGTCCGGATCAAAATAGGTTGTCGATAACATACCGATTTTACGCGCCGTCTGGTTCATTTCATGCACAAAGGCCGGGACACTGCCAGCCACCAGATGCGCAGCTTCAACGGCAGCGTCGTTTCCTGAAGGAACTGTCATTCCCAAAATCATCTGGGCTACTGAAAAGCGCAATCCGGGATGCATGAACATGCTGGAACCACCGGTTTCCAGTGCTGCCTGACAGGGTACAAACTCCTGGTGCAACTGCAACCCACCAGCGTGAATGTCCTTAAACAGCAGATACAAGGTCATGAGCTTGGTAATGCTGGCAATTGCATAGGGTTGGTAAGCATTTTTAGCGGCGATGATGGCACCGGTTTGGGCATTCATCAAAATATAAGCGCGGGCATCAATGGGCGGCAAACCACTGCTGTTGGTATTGGCGCGGGCAGCAGGAATACCCAAAATGAACGTCCATCCCAATATAAACAGGCCCAGGAACCATAAATGAAGCCGGTAGGAACGATATGTGATCGGTGCAGTATTTGCAGATGGATGCGGCAGCATGGGTTAGCCCTCCCCCTTAACGGGATGCAAGGTTAAAGCAATTTCTCAGGATAGTTTCATATTAGGCTATTTTTTCTGAAATGCCTATATGTGCGCAGTTGCTTGGAAGCGGGGCATTCCCAGCTTCTGGAAGACACTCCTCAAAACTTATAGACTGGTCGGTATGAACTTACACGCGTCCCTTTCTTATGCCACCCTCATCCATTCCCCCCTCCTCTGGGCCATCGCCGGATTCATTATTCTCCTGGCTTTTTACGTCCGGGCAGTGATCGGATTTGGTTCCGGGCTGATTTCCGTGGCCTTGCTCACGCTTATATTTCCCATCAAGGAAGTCGTGCCAGTCGTATTGCTTCTGGATCTGCTCGGTTCAGTATTACTGGGTGCCTATGATTTTCGGGAAATGCGCTGGCCGGAGTTACGCTGGCTGATCCCCGGCAGCATCATTGGTCTGGCAATCGGTTCTTTCATACTGGCTGATACCAATGCCCAAAATCTGACCCGATTCCTCGGTGTATTCATTCTCGCCTACGTGGTGTACGCCCTTGCCATGAAGCCCGATCGTCTGCCGCGCATCAGTCTGCCCTGGGGCACACCGCTCGGTATATTTGGGGGAGTCGTGGGCAGCCTCTACGGTGGGGGTGGACCACCTATCGTCGCCTACCTGCAAATGCGGCATCTGGACAAACGCGCTTTTCGCGCCACTTTTCAGGGGATTGCGCTCACAGACAATGTGTTGCGCGGGTTCATGTATGTAGCCCTGGCGCTGTTGACCTGGCAGCTGGCCATAGGTTTTTTAATGTTGATTCCGCCAGTTTTGCTGGGTCTCTGGGCGGGTAATCGTTTACACCTACGTATCAACCAACGCGCTTTTTTATTAGGCACATTGGGATTACTGACCGTAGTCGGCCTGAAATACCTTATTTAACGCATCGAGCGACAAGGAGACCACATGACTTTACGCAGCATGGAAGAACTCAGGCAGCAGGCTCAGGGCGCACAATCCCTGAATATTGCTTTCATAGGTGTCGTCAATGGACTGTTCAGTGCCCTGCACCAACTGCAGAAGGCTGATTCCCGACGTCTCGCTCAGCAAGCGGGCATGGACGAAGGATACGTCACCCGCTGGTGCGATGCTGCTTATGCTTTTGGCTGGCTGGAACTGAATTCCGACGATCAGTGGCAACTCAGCGCAGATGGCGACAGCATGCGCCCCGAGGCTCCGGGTAGCCGCATGGCAACAGCTATTGGTTCGGTCCTGTCGGCACATATGGCTGAACGCGCCGCAGGACTGATGCGCACGGGCGAACGTCCGGGTGAAAAAGTACTGGCGGAACGGGAAACCATTCTGCCCTGGTTTGGGCTGATGCTGGAAAACAATTTCCGCAAGACTTTTGAAGAAAAAATCTGCCCGCAGGTTCCCATATTTGCCGAAGTAGATGCCCGGGGTGGTCTTGCTGTGGATCTCGGTTGCGGAAATGGCTGGTATTTACGGGCACTGGCACAGCGCTGCAACCATTTGCGGGGCCTAGGTCTGGATGGTTTTGCGGAAAATGTGCGACAGGCCCAGGAAACAGCCCAACAGGAGGGTCTGGGTGACCGTCTGCACTTTTCGGAGGGCGACATCCACGCGTTTTCTCTGCCAGAACCGGCAGATCTGATTGCCATGAATCGTGCCCTTCACCATGTCTGGGAAAAACGTGGGGCCATTTTTGACAAACTGCGCAGCAATCTCAAAGCAGAAGGCGCCGTAGTCATTTGGGAACCCGCATGGCCAGATGATCATCGTCGCCTGCGCGAAGCACCCTTGCGGGGCATGGCTTACCAGAATCTCACCGAGCATGTCCAAGGGAATCATTTCCTGCATCCTGAGGAAATCGCCAGCGCCTTGAAAGAAGCCGGACTAAGGCCAGAAATTTTCCCGTTTGGCAGCGATGTAATGGTGGTGGGGCGCTGCTGAGCAGCAAAAACTGACACCTAGCCCTGCCAGCAGTTTACAAGCATTGCATTCCGCGAGGCTTCTCTTTATCCTTTGCGCTCATGGGGCGGTAGCTCAGCTGGGAGAGCGTCGCGTTCGCAATGCGAAGGTCGGGAGTTCGATCCTCCTCCGCTCCACCAACATTCCAAAGCCCGGACATGCTCCGGGTTTTTTTACGCCCGCGAAGGGCCAGCAGTGGCAGGGCTTCACGGGCGCTGCGAATTTTCGGAAATTGCCGTCGTGTCTTGGTAGTATTACAATCGCGGATACCGTAATACGTCAGGAGTCATCAAATGGCAACCACACTCACCAGCAAGGGACAGGTCACCATCCCCAAGCAGATTCGCGACGCACTGAATCTCGCGCCGGGCTGCTCTGTTGATTTCGCGGTCAATCGCGAAGGCGATGTCGTTATTCACAAGGTCGGTGCCCGGCCCAGCCGCAAGCCGGATCGCTTCGAGATAGCCCGTGGCAGGGCCGACGTAAAGTGGCGCACCGATGAATTGATGGCCCTGCTGCGCGGTGAATAACTGATGCTGCTGGTCGATACCAATGTGCTGGTCGACGTTCTGGAGGACGATCCGGAATGGGCGGACTGGTCCATCGGCCAGCTACGGGCGCAGTCCAAAATTCATCGCCTGGTCATCAATCCGATCATCTATGCCGAACTGTCGTTGACGTTCTCGACGGTCGAAGCCCTGGATCGCACTGTCGCTGAACTGGGTCTGACGATGCTCGAGATTCCCCGGCCCGCGCTGTTCCTGGCTGGCAAGGCCTTCGTGCGCTACCGCCGGCAGGGAGGAAAGAAAAACAACGTGCTTGCCGACTTCTTCATCGGCGCCCATGCTGCCGTGGCTGGCTGCCCCGTGCTGACCCGTGACAGGCAGCGATACTCCACATATTTCTCCGGGGTCAGTCTGGTAAGCCCGGCATCCGAGACGGGCAAGCAATGAATTCAAAAAATCATGCTGGAAACTTGCCGACATTGTTTAAGTACGAAAATGAGGTTTGTAATACTTGGTAACTCTCGACTACGCCACCCTTGACGGTCTGCGTAACCATCACCCCGCATGGCGCCTGTTGCGTTCAGATCATGCACCGCTGATAGCAAGCTTTTTGCATCGGGTATTCGTAGTGCCCAATGAGCGGGTGATGGCAGCGGCGGATTTGGCCGAAGCACTGGAAGATGAGTTGTATGCCCTACGCCTGCATATGGGCGAGGCTGCATTCCCCAAACCTGCACTGGAATACCTGAACGACTGGGCAGAACCCGATAAGGGCTGGCTGCGCAAGTTCTACCGCACGGGCACGGACGAGGCGCAGTTTGATCTGACCCCGGCTACCGAAAAGGCTATTGCCTGGTTGACGCAACTCAGTGAACGGCAATTTGTCGGAACCGAATCGCGCTTGCTTACCCTCTTTGACCTGCTCAAGCAGATGAGCGAGGGCAGCGAAGCCGACCCTGCCAAACGCATTGCCGAGTTGCACAAAAAGCGTGACGGCATTGATGCCGAAATTGCAAAGGTGCTGGCGGGCGAGGTATCACTGCTGGATGACACGGCAGTGAAGGATCGTTTTCAGCAATTCATGCAGGGCGCACGCGAGTTACTCACCGATTTTCGCGAGGTGGAGCACAATTTCCGCCAGTTGGACCGCCGCGTACGTGAGCGCATTGCGCTATGGGAGGGCAGCAAAGGGGCGTTGCTGGAAGAGATCATGGGTGAGCGCGATGCTATTGGTGATTCCGACCAGGGCAAGAGTTTCCGTGCCCTTTGGGATTTTCTATTATCCAGCCGTCGGCAGGAAGAATTGACCAATCTACTGGATCAAGTACTGGCGCTACCCGCTGTGGCGGAACTGAACCCGGATACCCGCACCCGCCGGATACACTACGACTGGATGGAAGCTGGTGAACAGACCCAGCGCACCGTCGCCGCCTTGTCCCAGCAATTACGCCGCTTTCTCGATGATCAGGCATGGCTGGAAAACCGTCGCATCATGGATATTTTGCATGGCATTGAAAGCAAGGCACTGGCGCTGCGCAGCACAGCTCCGACCGGCACGGTGATGGAAATGGCTGCAGCCAGCGCGGATATTGTGCTGGCGATGGAACGTCCACTGTTCACTCCGGCCAGCAACCCAATGATTGCCGAAATCATCCTCCGGGCTGGCGATGAAAACATTGATCCCTCCAGGCTTTTTGAACAGGTCGTCGTCGATAAGGCCCGGCTAACCCGCCATATTCGCAACACTTTGCAAAACCACACCCAGATCAGCTTGCGCGAACTGGTCACTAATCAGCCCTTGCAACAAGGGCTGGCTGAATTAATTGCCTACCTGCAGTTGGGCAGTGAAGTATTCAGCAGCGTAGTGGATGAAGACACGACTGAATCCATCCGCTGGCAGACAACAGATGAAGGGCAAACACTTATTCGCAGCGCGCGACTACCCCGCGTGATTTTCATGCGTTGAACAGGCATCGAGGCAAGAAATGGAAGTGGAATATTTGAACATAACCCAGACTACACCGGCTGCTCCGCCTGCTGACTTGTCGGTGCTGTTGATTGGCCTGCTCAAAGGTGTGCTCTATCGTGAAAATGACGAACGCCAATGGGCCGCACTGTTGCAACTGCAAGCGCGGGTGCGTGATTATGTGGGCGTGCTCAATCTCGACCTGGTACTGGATGAGGCTGAAGGCTATGCCTTCCTGAAAAGCCGCCCCGAACCGACTGCGGATGACCCCTCCCCGCGCTTACCCCGTCTGGTGGCCCGTCGGCCATTATCTTTTGCCGTCAGTTTACTGCTTGCCTTGCTGCGCAAAAAACTGGCCGAGTTTGACGCTGGTGGGGGCGACACGCGACTGGTCCTGTCCCGCGATAACATCGTGGATCTGGTGCGGGTATTTCTGCCCGATGACCCGAATGAAGCCAGGCTGATTGACCAGATTGAAACCACCATCAACAAAGTCGTCGAACTGGGCTTTCTACAAAAACTCAAAACGGCCAGTGGTGCTACCGCTGGACCAGCCAATTATGAAGTGCGACGTATTCTGAAGGCCTTTGTAGACGCTCAATGGCTGGCCGAACTGGATGAACGTCTGGCCAGTTACCAGGAGCAACTGGCTGGCACGACCGGCAGCAGGGAAGAAACTGATCATGAATGAGCCACAATTATTGGACCTCGACTTCTGTGCTGATGACACCCTGTCAGGATTCCGGCTGACCAGGCTGGAAGTGTTTAACTGGGGCACCTTTGACAGCCGGGTCTGGACGCTGCAACTGGATGGCAAAAACGGGCTGCTGACCGGCGATATCGGTTCGGGTAAATCCACCTTGGTGGATGCCATCACTACCCTGCTGGTACCTGCCAACCGGGTTGCCTACAACAAGGCAGCCGGAGCAGACAACAAGGAGCGCACCCTGCGCTCTTATGTGCTTGGGCATTACAAATCCGAGCGCAATGAGATTACCGGAGCAGCCAAACCAGTGAGCCTGCGGGACCAAAATAGCTACTCCGTCATTCTCGGCGTATTCCAGAATGCCGGCTATGCCCAGACGGTGACACTGGCTCAGGTGTTCTGGATGAAAGACTCCCAGGGGCAGCCCGCACGGTTTTTTCTGGGCGCGGAAGGGGCGCTGTCCATTACCGCCGACTTCGCCCAATTCGGATCGGACATCGCTCAATTGCGCAGAAATCTGCGCGCCAAGGGCGCAGAATTACAGGACAGCTTTCCTCCCTATGCGGCATGGTTTCGTCGACGTTTCGGTATTGAAAACGATCAAGCGCTGGAATTGTTCCACCAGACCGTATCGATGAAATCGGTAGGTAACCTGACGGACTTCGTCCGTAGCCATATGCTGGAACCCTTTGCAGTTGACCAGCGCCTGCAAGACTTGATCAGTCACTTTGATGATCTCAACCAGGCCCATCAGGCTGTACTGAAAACCCGCCAACAGGTGGAGCTACTCACGCCGCTGATCGCAGACTGCGTTCGCCACAAGGCCATGCAGGCTGAGGCCGACAGCTTGCGGGCTTGCCGGGAAGGTCTGCGCTCCCATTTTGCTGGCCTGAAACTCGGACTGATCGACAAACGCCTGAGTTCGCTGACAGAAGACTGGGATCGGGTGGATGCCCAGATACAAAAACTGAGCGCGTTACATGAAGCGCATGGTCAGCAAGTGGATGAACTGAAGCAGGCCATCAATGCCAATGGTGGTGATCGACTGGAATGGCTGTCCAGCGAAATCCACAAGAAAGAAAAGTTGCGGGATGTACGTAAAGCCAAGGCTGCCCGTTATGCGGAACTGACCGCCGTACTGGGCGAAGCACCCGCCAACGAGGCCGCCGACTTCGCCGTACAACGGGGCAAGTATCAAAGCTGGCGGGAGGAAACCCGCAACAGCGCTGCCGACCTGCAAAACACCCTCACTGAATATGGCGTAACCATGCGCCAGGGCAAGCAGGAACATGCCCAACAAAGCCTGGAAATCGACAGCCTCAAACGGCGGCGCAGCAACATCGATGATCAACAGGTCCAGATTCGTGATGCCCTATGTGCGGCTTTGAATTTGAATGTGGATGACATGCCTTTCATCGGTGAGTTGATCCAGGTGCGTGACGATGAACGCGATTGGGAAGGCGCAGCCGAACGCTTGTTACGCGGCTTCGGTTTGGCGCTGCTGGTGCCGGATGTACATTACAAGGCAGTGGCAGAGTGGGTGGATGCGGCCCATCTGCGTGGCCGTCTGGTGTACTTTCAGGTGCGCGCACGCAAGACCTCTGAACTGCCGGACCTGCACCGGGATTCCCTGGTCCGCAAACTGACCATCAAGCCCGACTCGCCCTATTATGACTGGCTGGAGCGCGAACTGGCCCATCGCTTTGATGTGGCCTGCTGCAGTACGCAAGAGCAGTTTCGCCGTGAAACACGTGCCATCACTCGCGCGGGGCAGATCAAAGACCCAAGTGGCCGGCATGAAAAGGACGACCGTCACCGCATTGATGATCGCAGCCGCTATGTGCTGGGCTGGAGCAATACTGCGAAGATCGCCGCACTGGAAGCCAGACGTCGCCAGCTTGAGGCGCAACTGGCTGAAATTGGCAGTCAGATTGCGTCCATCCAGAAAGAACGTGATGTGCTCAATGATCGTCTTGATGCCCTGACCCGTCTTGAGGAATTCACTGCCTTTGATGAACTGGATTGGGCCAGCGTCGCCACCGAGATCGCCCAGCTGGTGGATGAGCGCCAGCGGCTGGAATCCGCGTCGGATGTGCTCAAACAGCTCAACGACAACCTGCATACCCTGCTGAAAACGCAAAAAGAGACGGGGGAAGCGCTGCAGGCAGCCCGCGAAAAACGTGCCAAAGTAGAGCAGCGGCGCGCCGATGCGCAAGCGTTGCGTCAGCAAACCGAAGCACTGCTGCAGGATATGAGCATCGACGACAGCTTGCAGGCAAAGCTCGAAACCATGCGCTCCGCAGCACTGGGTGAGCACCAACTCAGCATTGAGTCTTGTGATAATCGTGAGCAGGATCTACGCAAATGGCTGCAGGACCGACTCGATGCCGAGCAAAGGCGACTGGCAAATCTTGCTGAGAAAATCATCAAGGCCATGGTTTCCTTCAAAGAGCAGTTCAAACTCGAAACCGCCGAGATCGATGCGAGTCTTGAGGCGGCTTTTGAATATGAAAACCTGCTGACCCAGTTGAATCGTGACGACCTGCCGCGTTTTGTGACGCGCTTCAAAGAACTGCTCAATGTCAACACCATCAACGAAATTGCCAATTTCAATGCCCAATTGGCCCGCGAGCGTGAAACCATCAAGGAACGTATTGCCCATATCAACCAATCGCTGGGCGAGATCGACTACAATCCCGGCCGTTACATCGTGCTTGAATCACAGCCCAGTCCCGATGCAGAAATCCGCGATTTCCAGCAGGAATTACGCGCTTGCACCGAGGGTACCGTCACCGGTTCGGACGACAACCAGTATTCCGAGGCCAAGTTCCTGCAGGTCAAAACCATCATCGACCGCTTCCGGGGCCGAGAGGGTTTGTCGGAGCAGGATCGACGCTGGACCAGCAAGGTTACCGATGTACGTAACTGGTTCCTCTTCGCTGCCAGTGAGCGCTGGCGGGAAGATAACAGCGAGCACGAGCATTACTCGGACTCCGGCGGCAAGTCAGGCGGGCAAAAGGAGAAACTGGCCTATACCATCCTGGCGGCCAGTCTGGCCTATCAGTTTGGCCTGGAATGGGGCGCGGTGCGTTCCCGTTCTTTCCGTTTTGTGGTCATTGATGAGGCCTTCGGGCGTGGCTCGGATGAGTCTGCCCAATATGGTCTGAAATTATTCCAGCAACTCAACCTGCAACTACTGATCGTGACTCCGCTGCAGAAAATCCACATTATCGAACCCTTTGTTTCCAGTGTGGGATTCGTTCATAACGAGGGCGGGCGATCCTCGCAGCTCCGCAATCTCTCCATTGCAGAATATCGGGCGCAGAAAGCCGCCATGACCGCCCAATCTGTTCAGGTGTCAGTGCCGTGACCTGGACTGACCCGCAGCAATTGAAAAAGCAGTTGATGCGGCTCTGGGAACGCGGAGAACTACTGCGCGACGCAGTGACCGGCAGGGAGCGTTTTCCTTTACGCCTGGCTCTCAAGACCCCCAACTCAGCGGACATCACCGATCATTTTGAGGCAGTGCGCGCCTGGGCCACCGAATTGGCATCGACCAGATTCGTGCGGGTGGAGTGGCAGGCGCTTCGCCATCACGTTCAGGGCACGCAGAACTTGCCAACTTGCGTGTGGGTCGAGACATTGGAAGATGCACTGAATTGCCTGGGCAAGCGCAAAGATTGGAACTGCTTTATGGAGCAGGTTTCCGTCACCCGGCAAACCCATCCCGCCTTGCTGCCCTGGCTGGAAAGACGCCCTCTCCAGGCGCTGGCGCTGTCCGCCGATTGGCCCCGTTTGTTGGCTGTGGTGACCTGGCTGGCCGAACATCCCCGCCCTGGCATCTACTTGCGGCAAGTGGATTTACCCAACGTACACAGCAAATTCATCGAAAATCATCGCGGAGTGCTCACCGAGTTACTCGACCTGGCCTTACCGACAAATGTGGTGGACGCCAGCAAAACCGGAATCAGCCAGTTCGCCGCCCGCTATGGCTTCCTGGAAAAACCGACGCGCATTCGCTTTCGCGTGCTGGACCCCAATATTTGTCTTTTGCCCGGTTCGTCATCACCCGATGTGACGCTGGATGCGGACAGCTTCAGTCGCCTGGATCTCGCTGTGCAGCGGGTATTCATTACGGAAAATGAGACCAACTTCCTGGTCTTCCCACCAATGCATCATGCCATCGTGATTTTTGGTGCAGGTTATGGTTGGGATGCACTGGCTCGTAGTCATTGGCTTAACAAATGCAAAATCCATTATTGGGGAGATATTGACACCCATGGTTTTGGCATTCTGGATCAGCTTCGCGGCCACTTTGACCATGTGGATTCTTTCCTGATGGACAGGGCCACGCTGGATGTCCATGCGGCTTTATGGGGCTGTGAGGACAAGCCCTTGCGGATTGACCTGCACCGACTCACAAGCGCAGAGCAATCCCTCTACGATGACCTGCGCGACGCGCACATTCGCCCTGGACTCAGATTGGAACAGGAACACATCGGTTTCCAGTGGCTGACTGACCACCTTCAACAGCTGGATGACATGACCACGCCCAATC
>NZ_JBYCKP010000499.1:0-1993 GCF_057473445.1 Acidithiobacillus sp. TH-A36
CAGGGCTCGAACCTGCGACATTCTGGTTAACAGCCGGACGCTCTACCTACTGAGCTACACCCCAAAATGCCCGGTAGGTGTTTTCCATGAAAAACACCACGGCGGGACCACCGATATTCGGATACCGCACCGGCAATATGGTCCGTTCGCGTGTATCCAGAATGGGCGCCGTTGCCTATTCTGTGGATGGGCAAATTTTAGAAAGCCCTACCAGGCGGGACAACAGCATAATAAAATTGGTAGCGGAATGCCGGCTCGAACGGCGTCTCCTGGCGTATGAAGCCAAGCGTAAGACCAGTCTACTTTCCCGCTTCAAAAATGGCACCGGCACACGGACTCGAACCGCGAACATCCTGCTTTGGAGGCAGGCGCTCTACCAATTGAGCTATGCCGGCATGTAAAAGCGTATGTGCGCTTCCATGCACACCAGAAACGAAGCGGCTTAACACATCCTCTCTGGTGTGCATCCGCCAACATGACGGACACACAATGTGAATCCTCGATTTTAAAAGAGCGGGATGCCAGACAAAACAAAACCGGCAGCCTGTTTTCCACGAGGCTGCCGGTTCTTGTGCTTCCGGTGGAGCCCCTTTGTTCGTGGGACTCCGTTATGGGGCCCCGGTTATCTGTTAAAGCCTGATTGCATGGTGGATGGATTTTTCGATGTGACGGATAACGGCCAATAGCCTGCACAGCTTTCCACGCAGTATCCCGTATGGCTGCATGTCTGCTGGCTGCATGTCTGCTGGCTGCAAGCCTGCCGGGTGCAAGCCTGCTGTCCTGCTATGAAACCGCTTTGCTGTCCGTTCATCGAAAAACCTCAAAAAAGTAATGTTCCGTAGTCTAAGAAGGCTTTTTCATCCTGTCAATGGTTTTTGCGCCTGTTTTTTACTGAACCTTAACGAGCGCATTTAAACGTGTCTGATTTTGCGTATGGTATCCTCATAGGGTGTGTATTTTTCATATTCTTTTAGGATGGACTTATGGAACTGATTGCCGAAAAAGTGATTACACAGACCAAAAAGCATCCGCAGATTGAACCGCTGCTGACCACCATTGCCCAAAAATATCTGCGGGTCGAAACCTTGCAAACGCAGCATTCCGATAGTGCTGATTTCCATAACGTGTCGGTGTGGGAGCTTCGGGCAGCGCTGGAGGCGGCTTTCCAGGCAGGTACCCAACTCGGGGCCTCTGTTGCCGCGCACATGGATAATTTTGTCGCTACTGAAATAGATCGATTGAATGCGCATTCAGATTAATCACTGGTATCTGGTGGCCCACACCCTGCATCCCGATAATCGGGATTACGACCGAAAAGTGATCGTTACTGGCCTTAACCGAAAATCGGTGTTTTTTGACCAAAAAGATGGGCCAGATATGCCAACGATTGGCGCGTTTATGTTGTCACGGGCGAGTTTTCGCAGGCTGGCGACTGAATGCAATCCGCCGACACCTGAAGTAATCAAACCATCTCCATGAGGCTTCATTCACAGGGAGGTTTTTCATGAGCACCATTATCGACCGTCGCAGCGCCGGAACCCGGTCCACCGCGAATCAGGAGCGCCTCAAAAGAAGAGTGCGTGCCCGTCTGAAAGAAACCGTGGAAAATATGGCGCGCTCCGGCTCCATAGAAGACCTGGCCAAAGGCCAGCATACCATTCCGGTCCCGACCCGCGATTTGCAGGAACACAGCTTCCGACCGGATATGAGTAACACCTCCTGGGAAAGAGTCTTGCCAGGTAACAAGGAATATCAGCGCGGAGACGCTATCCAGAAGCCACAAAGCGGACAGGGCGAGGGCGGGCGCGAAGGTTCTCCCGATGGCCTGGGCAATGACGAAATCGCCGTCGTCCTGTCCGCCGATGAGTTCCTGGATGTGCTCTTTGATGGATTGGCCCTGCCGCGCTTGCGCAAAACCGCCCAGGGCGATGTCCAGGCGGAACAATGGCGGCGCGCCGGATTCATCAAGGACGGCAGCCCCTCTCGCATGCAT
>NZ_JBYCKP010000500.1:0-1375 GCF_057473445.1 Acidithiobacillus sp. TH-A36
GCTGTATCGACATATTATGCCCAGGATACTGCTGGATATCTTTGATGGCCGCTTTCTTTTCAGCTTGTGGAAGGCGAGAAAACCATGCTGCAGGCGCTGGCGTTTCCGTGCGGACATACAACAGATAGCTTCCCCCGAAAGCAAAAAGACAGGAAAGCAAAAAGATCGCAATAACCCACGGACGGAGATAATGCCGCCAGGGTAAGAAATTGCCCCACATGCCCTGGCTGACCCTGTATGCTGAGGTAATAATCGCCGCAGCAAACATGCCGAAGAACCCAAAAAGAAGAAAGGCCAAGAGCACGAATGTAGGGAAAAATGCAGCCAGGTTCAGGATCAGCATAAAACCTCCAAGAGACAGTTACACGCACGAAGAGAGGCCGCCCCTACAGGGCGACCATAACACTTTATTGATCTAGGAAGAGAGAATAATAGACATCATCTCTCAAAGGGGAGTGTCGAAGTGCTCCAGCAATGAGAGCGGACACCTGGGTGTCACTGGAGATGATATAATTGCTGCCAAAGACTTCCGCAATATTGAAACCTTTCAACTCTGATAAGTGTTGTTGGTTATCCTCAATGAAAGAAGACAAAGCAGTGGCCCATTCCTGTAGTGCCTCCATAAGATTGGTATAACGCGCCATAATACGAAACGGAACCCCACCATCTAACGCACGGATAGCGGCCAATTTCTGTGATGCACCATAGGCGATGTTGGCCGCCACACTATCCGGGAGAGTACAGATTAGCTCAACATCCGATGCAGGATATAGTCTGTGAAGAACAGATTGAGGGAAATCGGATTTATTGGTTAAAAAGGTTTTGAAAAGATTGGCGACATCGGTAGAACCGGAACGCATATAAAACTCAGCAAACGGAGCAACAACCTGTCCGAGAAAATCGGGTATGTCCGTCAATGCGTCCTCATGCTCATCCCAGAAATGGACGAGAAAGTGTGCCGTGCTGAGAACGTGGGTGGAAATGGGTTCGCCATGCAACCCAGACCTTTCTTTTTTGCAGGAAAAAATAGGTAGATCGTTACGAAGTGCGGAGGCCCCAACACCAAGATAAAAATTAACCAGCGTGAACTTGTTCATATTGTCCGTTCCTTGTATCTGGAGATAAACGAGGTA
Source organism: Acidithiobacillus sp. TH-A36 (assembly GCF_057473445.1). Lineage (NCBI taxonomy): Bacteria > Pseudomonadati > Pseudomonadota > Acidithiobacillia > Acidithiobacillales > Acidithiobacillaceae > Acidithiobacillus > Acidithiobacillus sp. TH-A36. The sequence continues at coordinate 1,134 of NZ_JBYCKP010000500.1, forward strand.
ACTACATGAATAAATAATACCATAGAGCCGTGCCACCAAAGCATGCCACGATTAAGATATATTCAAAGCGGCCAGGTTCAAGATCAGCATAAAACCTCCAATAGGACGGTTCGGTTACTTGGGTTGATAAAAACGGCCAACCAGAGACATGCGGGAGAAAATCAACGCTGCAAAATGGCGTCGATGTCGGTGCTGGGCAAAGGGGAACCCATCAGTGTGCTTTCCAAAATATCGAATTCCGT
>NZ_JBYCKP010000501.1:0-3678 GCF_057473445.1 Acidithiobacillus sp. TH-A36
AGGATGAGCAATTCCAGGGCCAGAATGACCGCCACCACGGGCCAGCCTTGGGCAGCCACTCCCCAGATGCCCGACGCAAGCACACTTTGATGATGCACGCCAAATATATCAACGGACAGCAATGGGAGGAAATTGGCAGGGATCAGCAGGAACAGGGCCGATAAGGTCATGGCCATGGCCGCGTTGATGCTGCGACCGGAGGTGCGTTCCATAATATGACCACAGCGCGGGCAGGCGAGCTTGCCGCGACCTTGTAGAGGCGGCAAACGCTGAATCAGTCCACAATCCGGACAGACCTCCACCCCGTGGGGCGGGTCCAGGGCGGCATCGGGAACCCCAATCAGAGTGGTATCCAGTGACATATTTTATGGATCTCTACTTTGGGAAAGCTCGGTAATTTGGCTTACGTAAATAAGTCATCCACCCAGTCTAGCAGAAAAATGGCAGATAGGTCCTCAAGGCCCCCGTGGCAATGTGCGACCCGGTTTGTTCAGTTTCGGGGCTGTAAACGCATAGCCAGAGTGATTTGCTGCAGAACCACCTCGCCCTGACGCTGCAAGGGGTAAATATCCACACCGGATCCACTTTCAAGGGTTGGTACTAGACCTTCGAGTATTGCATGATAATCATGATGGGCTTGTTCAAGGTCGCTGAGGTCCATGGCGCTGAGTTGCTTCAGTCTCTGTTGAACAGGGCAGTGGCAACTTGACCATGGGGAAAGCTGCAAGAACCAGTCTGGATTGCTGGTTAACAGATTGGTAATGGTTTTCTGATAGTCAATGACTTCAGCATATAACTGGAGAAGATCGAATTTTATTTCGTGGTTTGCGTTCATTGCCTGAGTGTCGCTACTCAGCCATGCTGGCAGCTCACTGGCCCACATGGGACGGGCCACGGCATAACCTTGCAGCATGGGTGCCTGCATCAATCGCAATACGTTCAATATACTCTGATTTTCCACTCCTTCGACGATGATTTCCACATTTTGCGATATACCTATATCCAGTATGGCCCGGAGAAAGTGCAGATCATTGGGGTTTTCTCCCAGATTACGCACAAAGGCCTGATCAATTTTGATTTCATCGACAGGTAATTCCTTGAGATAAAGCAAAGAGGCATAACCCGCTCCTACATCATCCAGGCCAATGCGGTAACCCTGTTTTTGCAGGATGCGGATGGACTCCGCACTGGATTCCAGAGATCGAAGTTCTTCGCTTTCGAGAATTTCCAGAATCAAACTATGGGATGGCACTGCGCAGTCATTTAAAAGATTCTGCAAACGTTTCAAATTTGTAATGTTTATCAGCGACATGGGAAGAATGTTTAATGAAATCCAGAGATTGATACCGGCCTTTTTCCAGGCTTGCCAGTCTTTAGCAATTTGCGCAAGCACCAGTTCGGTCAGTCGCCATTGATCCTCCGGTTCAAGGTAGGGTAGAAAATTTCCGGGAGATATGGCTTCTGCTTTGTTGTTAAGACGTGCCAGGGCTTCGACGCCGACAATGCGTTCCTGTCGTAAATCCAGTACGGGTTGGTACTGAAGTACCATCTGTCCTTCATGCAGAAGCGTCTGAATGCGTAAATGTTCGCTATTTTGTGCTTCGGCAAATATGGACCAGAACTGCTTGCGTCGGGATTTGTTCTGCTTGGCCTGATAGAGCGCATGATCGGCCTGACGCAGCAGAAGATCGGCATTACTTACGTCGTTTTCCGAGTGCGGATAAAAAGTGATCCCTGCACTGATGCCGAACTGAATTTGGGGTAACCCATTGAGAAAATAGGGAGCTGCCAGTATTTCCCCGATTTTTTCCAGGACAGGGGGAATTTGCTCATGTTTTTGTAGATTGTCCCAGACCAGAACGAATTCATCCCCTCCGAGTCGGGCGAGATAATCACTCTGGCGGAGTGCCTGACGCAGCCGGGCAGCAACTTCCTGCAGCAGCAAGTCGCCCGTTGCGTGACCATATTGATCGTTGACGGGCTTGAAGTCATCCAGATCCAACATGGCAACGGCCAGCAGTCGGTCATTTCGGCGCGCCCTGGCCATGGCCGGATGCAAAAACTCGGTGAAACCCCGACGATTGGCCAGTCCGGTCAACGCATCATGGCGGGCCAGGTGGCTTTGTCTCTGCCGTTCTTCCAATAACTCGTTTTTTAAATGAATTTCATCCAGAGCATGGCCCACCAGCAGGGCAATTTGTTGCAATACTTCCGTTATTTCCTGATTGAAAAGATCGGAACGGGGTCCAATGACATTGAGCATGGCCCAGCATTCCTGGCGGTGATAGACGGGAAAAGTTGCGGCGGCTCGCCACTGATTCTGACTGGCTTCAGCGTACCAGTCAGTTTCGGGGCCAAGGGCACGCAGATAATCCTGAACAATCAGTTTTTCTCGCTTGCGCCAGGCCCGCGATGTCAGAGACTGGCCGTCAGGAATCTCATCAGGATGGATGGTCCAGCGCCGCTGCAAGATCCACTCGACATGATGACCAGCCAGGGCAAGTGCCTGAAAAACGCCATTTTCGTCAGGACGAATGATAAATGCTGCATTGAACAGTCCACTATGAATGAGTTCTTCACATATCTGCTGCAGCATCTGAGGCGCTTCTCGTGCCTGCAGGGCAATATCACCACTGATGAGCATGGTTTTTTGTAAAATTCGCGCATCATCCAGTTGCTGCGCGACCTTTCTTTGTCGCAAAAAGGCGGTGAGGTCTTCACTGAGACGTTCAAGCAACTCAATAATAGCTTTGGGAAAGACGCTATCATCAAAACGATACAAGGCAATGACGCCACGCCGACCATCTGGCCAGACAAAAGGCGTATAAATACTGCCGCCCATACGGTGTGTTTTGATGAGATCCTGCCAGGGCTCAAATAGAGGATCACGGGCACCAAACAGGAGTGTGCGATTTTCGGTGATGGCCCGACCGGAAGGCGACTGGGTATGTTCTGCCGTGGCCCAGCAAAATAATTGTAATTTACTGAGTGGAGTGGCCAATTCGCCGGCTTTGGCTGGTATGTTTATCAGGCCGGTATGTTCATCAACCGCGCCTATCCAGGCTGCCGCCAAATGCATTCGGGTAACCAGAATCTCACAAAAGCGGTCGAGAATGAGCGATAATTCGAGCGGGTCGATGGCGGCAAACAGTCGGTTGACTTCCGTGACTGATTGCAAAAAGGCATCCCTTATCTGCAGCTCACGATTGCGTATTTGTAAATCCTGTGAACGGGCGAATACGCGTCGTTCCAGTTCACGGTTGGCGGTTTCCAGTGCGGTGGTGGCATGATTACGTTCATACATCATGGCAGCAGCTATCAAGCCAATGGATTCCAGCAGGATACCGACCATTTGCGCCATGGTTTCGGGATACAAAGTATGGCTGTGCTCGTATGGTCCATAACCCATGCTGGTTCCTACCAGAGCGAGCATAAACCCAGCGGTGGCCAAAGGATAGACAAGACGTGCAGGATAATTGGCCAGCATCCAGAGAAAGGGCAATATGAGCAAAAATACAGCCCCTACGGCCAGATTTCCTGATGGATAGGGCTGAAAAAAAAGCAGGACAATAGCGCCTAAGGTGCCCGTTCCCAACAAAAAAAATGCTTGTCCAGAAATGTTCTTTGGTCAGGCTGTCCATGGAAAAAAAGTAGAAATAAAGTACTTACATTGATGAT
>NZ_JBYCKP010000502.1:0-2355 GCF_057473445.1 Acidithiobacillus sp. TH-A36
GACCATAATGGCCATGGCTACCACCAGACTGAAGGCTACCACGACGGCGGCCAGGCTTTGCGCAGCACGCCCCGGAGCGCCCCGTAATTGCAGCAGGGCCAGGCGCCAGAGACTGCTTTCAGGTAAGGGGATTAACTGGACGATAAGGCGCAGCAATGGAGCCAGCAGGAAGAGCAGGGCAAACAGCAGACAGGCAATAGCGCCATAAGCCAGATAGGGAATGCCATGAATGGCAGGGGCCATGGCCCCTCCCAGCGCCATAATCAACAGCAGAAAGCCGATGCGTGGATGTTGGCGATGGAGATGACTTTGTTCTTCTGCGCCGGCACGCAGAGCCTGGGCCGGAATGGCGCGACTGGTTTCCCATGCGGGTAAAAAGGCGCCTATCAGTGCGGCGCCCATTCCAGCTGCAAAAAATATACTCATGAGTAAGGGATGCCAATGTAATTGCAGGGCAGCGCTACTGAAATATCCTGCGCCCAAATCTCCGCCAAGATGCACCAGCGCCAATCCGGCGGTCATAACCCCCAGTGGTAATCCGAGAAGTGCACCGGGCACACCGAGCACTACGCCCTGCAGCATGACCGCCATAATGATTTCGCGCCGACGCAAACCCAATACCCGCAAAAGCGCCAGTTGCTGGCGCTGGCGCACGACCCCCATGGCGAGGGTGGCATACACCAGAAACGCCCCGGTAAATAACGCCACCAGAGAGAGTACCAGCAGATTGACGCGATAGGCTCTTGAAGCATCTGCCGCTACCCGACCCTGCTGGGCGGGACTTTCGAGAACCGCTCCCGGGGGCAGTAGTGGCCGCCACTGCTTTTCAAAAGCCTGATTGCTGATTCCGGGTTGCAGGCGCAAATCGACCTGATTGATTTCATGTCCACGGCCCCATAACCATTGCACCGCAGCAATATCCATGACACCCATTACTCCTACGCCCGGAACATCAGGAAGGGTGCCGATCACCCTGAGGCGGCGCGGTATTCCGTCCGCATTGACGGTAATGAAATCGCCTGTGTGAACATTCAACTTCTGCATAGCCGGGGAACTCAGGGCAATATTCAGCGGGTCCAGCAGGGCCAGCGGGCTGCGCAGATTCAGGGGGATCAGGGGTTGCCCCATCCTGGCGGCCTGAAAGGCATCGATTCCCAGAATCTGAAGGGGCTGTTGGTGTGCGGGTTGAATGAGGGGCGCCTGCAAATGGATTTCGGGCGCCGCTACCGCTACGTTGGGTGCCATGCTCAGACGTGCATACCAGGCGTTATTAAAACCAGGACCCGGAGCGCTGAGGGTCAGATCTGCCTGACCCGCCATATGGCGAAGCCCCGCCGAAAAATCACTGACCGCCTGCACATTGATGAGCGCAATGGCCAATCCCAAAGCCACCCCCAAGGCAATGCCGATCATGGCCAGAACGGTAGCACCCGGACGTTGTCGCAGGGGGCGCCAGACTGCAGCCCGCCAGGGAATACGCATCATCACAGGGGGTGAAATCCCTGGGCATCAAAGTGCAGTTTGCGCTGTGCCTGGTTGGCTGCGGCCTCAGAATGGGTGACCAGCAGTACGGCCGGCCCTTCCGCTTCCAGCGCGGTGTAGAGCAAATTCATGACCGATTCGGCGGATTCTGCATCCAGACTGCCTGTTGGTTCATCAGCCAGAATCATGGAAGGACGATGCACAATCGCCCGGGCGACGGCGACTCTTTGCATTTCGCCTCCGGAAAGCTCCCTGGGCCAGGCCTGCAGCCTTCCGTCAATACCCAACTGTTCGGCAAGGTGCTGAATACGCCGGGGAAGGTCCTTGCGTGGCAGACCATTGAGACGCCAGGGCAGCGCGATATTTTCAGTAACATTCAATTGCGGAATCAGGTGAAAAGCCTGAAACACAAAACCCATATGACGGCGGCGGAGCAGGGTGCGGCTGTCATCATCCATGGTGTTGAGTGCCTGATTCCGAAAATGCATTTGTCCGCCATCCGGTCGTTCCAGGCCAGCGATAATGTGCAGAAGGGTGCTCTTGCCGACGCCGCTTTCTCCCATGATGGCCACAAAATCTCCCGAACTCACCTCCAAATTAGCTTCACGGAACAACCATTTGTCATTATTGCCGGGGAGTCGTTTGGCTAAATCCTTCAAGACCAGAAGTGCGGTCACTGGAATTTTCTCCATTGTCAGGGACAAATAAGTTACCACAAGCTAGTGGAATAGTTGTCAGACGCTCAAAATCCGGGAAAATTCGTTTGTCTGTAGACTAGTATTTTCCAATCCATAAATGAGTCTGGGAAGTGGTTGTAGAGAATGCCCTGTCAACCGGTTTTCGGGGGCCGTCCATGGATCGTTTTGAATAGTC
>NZ_JBYCKP010000503.1:0-1414 GCF_057473445.1 Acidithiobacillus sp. TH-A36
CGATTTAAGAGGGCTGGAAAACACCTCTCCAGAGGATCTGAAAAGAGTTCTGCAAAACGCCAAAGTCAAAATCGTTTTTGAACTGGATGCAGAAGATAAAAATGCCTCTGTAAGCAAATCGCATACAGAAGAAGAAATCTTGGCGATGTTTCCAACTTTGACCAGGGGAAGCAATCCCGGTGCTGATTATTACCTGAACATGATGCTTTCCGGTTACAGGCTGCTCTGCGCCGCCTTGGAAAAAGGCGGCTATTCGGTCGCAGACGAAGACGTAGTAAACATCTTGACTCATGCTGAAGTGATAGAAAACGTGCCCGTCTGGAAGGGTATATCGGGCACTCAGGAAGGAGATGATCTGGACGCCTTTCTGGACAAGCTCAGAGCCGATACAGACGCAGGATTCCGAGTAACTGAAGGTAAACTGAAGGATTGCTTTGGAGGATTCGCTGGGCGATTGGTTTTGCATTCTGCCTCGCTTAATGGGAAGGCAGAACAACAGTAGGTTGTTCATGCGGAATAACTATAACCCCGTTATGTCCCCCTGGTTTCAAAGTGTTGTCTATTACGGTTCCAAAAGAACCATTAACCTCTGAAGGAGATTGATATGCTTACCAAGAACATCGTTTTTGCATCGGTTGCTGTTTTATCCCTGGGATTTTCTGCTCTGGCGGTTGCCGGAACTCCAGCTCCAACCTGCGGAGGCAATCCGTTTCGGCCAGCGCATCAATGCTGCTACGCGAATCAGGAATACAGCATAGGTTCTCGCGTGAACCAGGCGGGCGTCGTTATGCGGTGCGATGCGCCAAAACCTACTTATCAAAAAACGGCACACTTCTCTAAAGCTAAGTGATTACTTTGAATCCAAAACGGAAAAAGAACTGGAAAAGAGCACTGATCTTTAGTGCTGCTTTTCTGTTTGCATCTCCGGCTCTGGCCTCTGGCGCACAGGTTGCAACCATGTGCCCGGATGCCGGGGTTTTTAAGGAGCTGATCGGCGGCGTGTGCTGGTCGGCCATGTTCCCGCTGCGTGTGGCCGGTATGACCTGGTTCGGCGGTAATTCCGGCGTGCCCAATGGTGCGGCTTCAGGGGCCACCTGCATCTGTGGCGGAAGTTTGCGGCATCTGCAGCTCCCCACTATTGGTATCCAGATTGGATACTGGCAGCCATCCATGCTGATCGAGGCGGTATCCCATCCCTTTTGCTCGCCGGTTCTGGGCGGTGTCAGCCTGGATCCGAGTTCGACGGTCGGGAACCAGTGGACCGGTTCCTGGGGCGGCGATGTCGGAAATGGAGTAACAACGGCGCAGCACAACAGCACCTTTTTCAATGTTCAGCTCTGGACTTTTCCGCTGATCACCATGATGCAGCTCGCAGACATCCCGGATTGCAATACTGGCTACCACGGGATGAATC
>NZ_JBYCKP010000504.1:0-1606 GCF_057473445.1 Acidithiobacillus sp. TH-A36
AATATAAGCCTCCCCATTTATCCCTTTACCAGCTTACTCTGGAAGTCGGCACCCCCTTTGCCAGCCATCCTCCGGCCCATCTCCCTGACGAGGATACTGCTGCGGATATGGAAAATATTTTACGCAGTGAACTGGACCATCACGGTTTGGGTCGCTACGAAATCTCCGCGCATGCCCGCCCCGGACAGAAATGTCAGCATAACCGCAATTACTGGCTATATGGAGACTATCTGGGAATTGGCGCCGGGGCTCATGGCAAAATCACCCAGGTGGAAGGCATCTGGCGCAGCCGCAAACCCAGCCGACCCGAGAGTTACATGACCGACGCGCTCAGTGATATGGAAACCCTGGGAGAATACACCCCGGTTCCACCAGCAGAACGCCCCTTTGAATTCATGCTGAATGCCCTGCGGCTGACCGAAGGTTTTTCAAGCCGTCTGTTTACTGAATGCACCGGCCTGGACAGTCTGCTGATTGAGCCACAGATTCGCCGTGCCCGCCGCGAGGGTTTACTGTATGCCGATACCGAAATAATCCGGCCCACCGCCCGGGGAATGAATTTTTACAATGAATTGTGTGCCCGCTTCATTCCCTGAATGGGCAATACTATTCCCGGCCCATCGCCTCAGCTTCATGACCGGTAATGGAACCATCCTTGAACAAATATTCACGCAACTCTTTATCCAGACGCGGCATTTTACGGCGCAACCACTCCAGTACCATGGCCGCGTGCTCAATTTCTTCATCCCGATTGTGTTCCAGCACTTTTTTGAGCTGGAGATCATTGCAGGCATCCGCGCGCTGCTGGTACCAGTCTACCGCCTCAAATTCTTCCATCAGCGAGGATATCGCCCGATGAATATCCAGCGTATCACTGGACAGAGACTCCAAAGGCTCGTGCATTGTTTCATGTGCCATCTTGAGATCCTTTAACGATGAAATATCCTTCCAAGCATAGCCCAAAGCGTTCACTAAACCCAAGTGACACCAGACCGGGAGAAATTCGCCATGAATTGGCAAGACTCCTGTCCAAAGCAGGACTGTGCTCGCGGAGCATGGCCGCCGATTGGATTCGGGCCGGCAAGGTAACCGTCAACGGGCAGATCATTTACGAGCCGGAAGCCCGTTTTTCACTTCGCGATGCCCGGATTTCCGTGGCGGGACAACGCCTGACCGGACAGGCTCGCAAGGTGCTGATGCTGCATAAACCCCGGGGCGTTGTCAGTACCCGCGCCGATGAAAGGGGACGGCCCACCGTTTATGATTTACTGCCCTCCGACCATTGGCTGGCACCCATAGGACGTCTGGATCAGGCCAGCTCCGGGTTATTGTTATTCAGTAACGATCCAGAATGGGCCCAGATTCTGCTGAATCCTGCTCAGCACGTCAGCAAAACCTACCACGTGCAAATCCGCCCTCCTCTTCCTGCCGAAGTTTTTCGGCACATTGCCCAGCACTCCAGCCTGGACGGCAAGCCATGCCTACCCATGCAAATTCGTGAGCTGCGCTGCGGAGGAAAAACCCAATGGCTGGAAATTGTCCTTCAGGAAGGGCGTAACCGGCAGATTCGTCGCCTGCTGCAAGGCGCCGATGCGGAAGTGTTACG
>NZ_JBYCKP010000505.1:0-1281 GCF_057473445.1 Acidithiobacillus sp. TH-A36
GTAAGGCTGGGCAGAGGAAGAGGCGCCATGCTGCATGGAGTGTGAGGATGACTGTCCCTGTGGTTGATATCCTGGGGTCGCCGCATTGGCAGGGGTCGTGGAACTCGCAAAAGCCATAGAAACACCTAAGGCGAATACACCAAGGCCCGTCATTAATCTGGAATTTGAGTCTTGCATTAAGATCCTCCATCTAAAAAATCGATAGAAAGTAGTCAAATAGATATTGACCGTAGTACGTGGAATCCTCCACGACGTCAGTACGCTAACAATACAAAATGGAGTTCGTCAAACCCTAATAAACGATTGTTTTTATCACAACAATAGTGTTCTTTAATGAACACTCGCAGAATCAATTACCGAATTAGAGTTAACTGATAATACCATCATTATCTTGCGGATTTTTTCCAGTTGCCACAAAGGAATATAACCAGAGCAGTGACCATGACGCAGGCGATTATCAGAAACCCGATGCGGTAACCCATCCATGCGATAAAAACACCTGCCATTAATGGACCACTGGCATGCCCCACATCCCATAGACTACCAAATACGCCCATGGCCGCACCGAAATCCCGGTTTCTGACGATATCTCCTATCATCGCCGTCGTCGCCGGTGTAACCATAGCCGTGCCTAATCCAAATAACGTGCTCAGGGCAAGTAATGGCAGGAGTTGTCCCATATAGGGGATGGTTGCCATTACCGTTGCACATAGTCCGATCCCTGCCACGATAAAAGGTTTTCTCCCAACGTGGTCAGAGGCCCTTCCAAAGACGGGACGGAAGAAAATCGACGCTATCCCCTGAGCACCAAATAAGAAGCCGATATTCAGGATGGAGACATGCTGATTCAGTGCGTACAGAGGCAGATATGCCTGCATCGTACCTACGCCGAAATAGAGGGCAGCTTCTATCAGACTCACCAGACGAATAGCCGGGTCGCCGATGATCTGGCGCACACCTTGAACGGCTACGTGGAGAACTTCACCGGTAGTCCGCCGACCATCATGAATCGGCGCATCCCGTGGAAAAGGGAGAATTGCTAAAAGCGCAAGAAGGCCAATGCATCCTGAGACGATGAAGGCCGCCGCAAAACCCAAATGTGCAATCGTAGCTGCGGCAATGATCGGTCCCAATACGACCCCGGCATTTTCGGCTGCTCCGTAAAAACCGAGTCTGTGCCCACGCTGCGACGGAAAGGACTTGGCTACCTTCGCAGATGCGGCGGGGGCGTAAAGCGCCGTGGATAGGCCATTAAAAAAACGAACGGCTAACAATTGCGGC
>NZ_JBYCKP010000506.1:0-4869 GCF_057473445.1 Acidithiobacillus sp. TH-A36
AAACAGCTCTTCTGGGACCATCAGCTAACTCCTATTCAGGGCACGACCGCTCCACAGCATTCTACCCCCTACCCACTCGATCTGACGAGGAGCCTAATGAAGGGACAAGACCATCCAGAAAATAGGCGAGCGTAGCGATTTTGTCAGTGTATTATGGACTGATGATTTCACGTCGCTTTGCAAAAACGATCGATAAAATAGGTTGCTATGGAAAGCCGGTTTGTGCTGTTATTATTATTCATGGGTCAGATTCTATCTGGTAAACAAAGGGAGTCTTTTTATGCACAAGTTTCTTTCATTTAACCACTTCATTACGCCGGAACTCATCCAGATATTGTTTTTCATTCTGGTGATTGCCGATTTCATTTCCGCGATTGGTGCGGGCTTTAGTGTCGGCGGATTTTGGGGTTTCGTCATCGGCGTAGCTTATTTGGTGCTGGCCGTGATATTGAGCCGGGTGTTTTGCGAGCTCTTAATAGTGGTATTCAAAATCAATGAAAACCTGGCCGCATTGCGTGAGGACAAGGGGATTTAATTTTGTGGCTACTTCCCAGGATTAATCACCAGATTCACCGGGCGTTCCCTAACCACTTTCTCCAGAGGCTTACCCGACCATGGGCGGGCTTCTGGTCGGTGGTTGTTACGCATAGCCTGACTATTCTGGACCATTACGCCCAGAAATTGTTCTGGTTTTTTTGGGCGGTGGCCGTTACCGTTTATTCTTGGACGCATTTGGGCCAGCCCCGCATATCATTTGTGCAGCATTTGCTGATATGGGTCGAAATTTTGGGGTTTACCCTGCTCGTAGCGGTTCCCGCTCTTCGGGCACTTTTCTCCGACATGATCCCGTCGCAGGCCGCGTATGTAGTGTGGTTTGGACGATTTCTCTACCGATTTTCCCAGCGTCTGGCACTTTTGAGCTTCGGTATCCTGGTGCTTTCCTGGGTTGGGGACAGGCTTTATCGGGAGGCCATACACCATCCACAGAACTTTTTGCTTTTTGTCCTGGCCCTGTACATTGTCGATATCCTGAATCGCTTGATGCGCAATCCGGCATCTCCATCACGGCGGGATCAATTTGATCCCTTGATCGATTATGCACTTACCCGTCCGACACTTTCCGAACAGGACGTTGTGCTGGTTGCGGCGCATGAAGCGGGGCATGCACTGGTCTTTGCCGCATTGGGGCAGGCCTATCTTCCATCTACTTTCCGCGTTCAGGTGCGGTATCGGATGAATGAGGCGGGTAGCCTGGGTGCGGTTTCTGCCTATGTCGATGGCAACCTGCTCCAAGAAAGAGTTTTTGCGGAATGGTTCATGATGGTTTTGTTGGCCGGACAAATCGGCGAAGCGTTGCTTTGCGGAAAATACACGCTGGGTAGCACGAGTGATAATAATCAGTGGATACATGAAGCGAAAACGGTTCTTTCTGGTCAATATTATGGCCTGTTTTACACGGATCCGCAGAATGCTTTTGAACATAGCCATAATCAGCAAATGCTCCTGGATTTGCATGGCGCACAGAGTCAAACACTCCGGCAATTTTTTCAGATGAACGCCGATGTGCATCAGGTATTGGCGGAAACATTGCGCGCTTCCCGAACCTTATCTCGGGAGGCCCTGCTGCCGCTCCTGGAAAAAGTCCGGTTTCCAGAGGGCTTTCCACTGCCTTACGGTACGCCTGAATTTTAAGCGGTCGCAGGATGAACGGACGGCTTGCGGATGAGCCTTTGAATGCCCTGTTTGTTGGTTATGTTAGGATGATCTTATCGATTGAGATGTTTAAGGCTTGAGGTGTGGACGACAAGAACCCTGCCGTACGTGATTTTAAAGCGCTGGTTGCGGAGTATGTGAACAATTACGGGATGTCTATCGGTGAATTGCGTCGGCAACGTCCGGATGTTCATAATGAATTCATGTCGAGCGTGGAAGTGATTATCCGGAAAATTCTTCATCATGAATATCCCTCGTCCGATTCCAATTCCACTAGCCAGGATAGTCAGGATGGTGAATCCGCACCACTGGATGGTCCTGCCGCATAAATCAAGGAGCAAAATCCATGGGGAATATCCTCATCATCGACACCGAAACCACCGGTTTCACCGAACCCGTAGAGCCGATTGAAATTGCCTGGGTGCAGCTGCAGGCGGAACCGATGACGGATCTTGAGGCGGCTTGCACCGTGGTGGAATCCTTCGAACAACGCTATCAGCCCAGCGGACCCATTGCTTTCGGTGCCATGGCGACGCACCACATCACGGATGAAGACCTGCTGAATTGTCCGCCTCCCGATGATTTTGTCGTGCCCGCAGAGACGGCCTTCCTGATTGGTCACAACATTGATTACGATTGGAACGTGATTGGACAACCGGATATTCCCCGCATTTGTACCCTGGCCTTATCCCGTCGCCTCTGGCCGGATGATTTGGGGCATTCTCTCGGGGCGATGATGTACCGGCTGTTAGATAAGGAAAAAGCCAAGTCCCTGCTGCAGGACGCTCATTCTGCTTACTATGATGTACTGATGACGCGGATTCTTCTGCAAAAGATTCTGGAGAAAATGCCGAAAGTCCGGACCTGGCAACGCTTGTGGGAAGCCTCTGAACGCGCCCGCATACCGGTCACTATGCCTTTCGGTAAGCATAAGGGCTTACCCATTGGGGAGTTGCCAGATGATTATTGCGAATGGCTCTTTAAGCAAAGCGATATGGATCCTTACTTGTTAAAAGCCTTGCGTATGCGTGCCCAAAAAGGGCAGGGTTCTTTTTAAATGCAGGTGGTTATTGTTGTCAGGTGAAAGAAGGCGCGTATGTGTGAATCATTTTAAGACGTTGGTTGATGCATGTGTGAACTGTTGCAGGATGTCCATTGCGGCTTGTTTAGTCGTAAAAGATGTTCATGCTTTGGCCGTTACCTTGCTCACTTAGCTGATGGACGTTTTGGTTCGAATATGGTTTTATTCTATTTGTTTGCGATCTTATAACGTGAGGATACTTTTATGTCCATAAACATTCAATCTGATGCCTCTGTTCAGGAAGAAAAGGCCCGTTTACAAGCCCTGAAGAAAACACACCAAAGGCTGTTCACCCCTTTTTTTGCTGTGTCAGTTATCGGTTTTTTTATTCTTTTTGGGAGTATCTTTTTTAACTACTGGATTCCTAACAGCACGCGTGATGGCCTTCTAGCTGTGCTCTACATGCTCAATGTTTTGGCTACGATGTTTTTATTTTTCAGAATGGCTGCCTGTGATCTGTACCTTGAACAGCTTGATCCCATTGATGATGTACGTTTTTCTGAAGTAGTGAAAGCTGTGGAATCCTGTCCAGATCTGGTTGAACCGTTCTGCAAGGCCTATCAGCAGCGTGGATATATTTTGCAGGGTGATTATCGGTCTTTCATGCGTGCTGCACAGGAGCAATCGCTCCATGATTCGCACATCCACTCCGAAAATTCTGCGCGTCTTTTGTGCCAATCTTGCTCTGACACCGGGCATCTTCCGTCCTGAAAACTTCTGTACCATACTCATTGCTATGGTGTTATCTAAAGATCAATCAACAACTTTAGTTTTGCCGTTGCTCTTATGGCATAAAAAATGAATAAAAAGGTACTCGTATGTGGGGACTCATAGCGGGCCTGGTCAGTTATCCGGCGTTCGCCTGGGCTGGGCATCGCCTTTTGCAACATTTCGACTGGAAACCCGGGTTGTTGCGCGTTTTGATGGTCTTTTTGATGGCCACACTCTTGTCTTCCGCCTTGGGTAGTGGTGTTTCGTGGATCGTGACGCCACCAGGGCAGCAAAGCACGCAAACGGTGTTGGAACGTAGATTAAATAACCTTCTCGCGGATGAGTTGGCTTGTTTTTCCCATCCTGAAGGGGCCGCTTGCCAATCTTTCCTGCACCAGCGTGACGCGCTAGAGCATGCCTTATTAGGACACGCATCAGGAAGTTGAACCCATGCGTGAACGGTGTTTGCCATAGATTGTCGTGGTGCTCTTCAGTATCCAGGTAAACCGCGATCGGTCACAAATAGTCTGCATTTTTTGGTGTATTATGGGTAAGTAGTCTTATTTTTAACTACCACCATTTGTTTACAAGAGGTCTATTTATGACACACGACGAAACAAATCCTGCCCAGATCGAGTCCCAGGATACCACTATTGCCAGCATTGCTACGGGCGCCGCCTTGCGCATTACCTTGATTGGTGATTACCCACGCATACTGAAACGCTATGTGGACTTGCTGAAGAATATTATACATCACGCGGCTATTCTGGACCGCCTCTTTACCGAGCATGCAGAACGTCTACAGCAGATCAGCGACACTTACAACATTGCCCGCGTCTACGGCAGCAACTACATCGTTGCCAACAACCAAGCCACGGAATTCGATATTTTGGAAAGCACACTGATGGGTTCCCCTTTGCCCAGCACCGACATCGACGCCATTTTGCAGCGTTGATTTTCTCCCGACTGTCTCTGGTTGGCCGTTTTTATCAACCCAAGTAACCGTCCTCTTGGAGGTTTTATGCTGATCCTGAACTTGGCTGCATTTTTCCCCACATTCGTGCTCTTGGCCTTTCTTCTTTTTGGGTTCTTCGGCATGTTTGCTGCGGCGATCATTACCTCAGCATACAGGGTCAGCCAGGGCATGTGGGGCAATTTTTTGCCCTGGCGGCATTACCTCCGTCCATGGGTTATTGCGATCTTTTTGCTTTTCTGTCTTTTTGCTTTCGGGGGAAGCTATCTGTTGTATGTCCGCACGGCAACGCCTGCGCCTGCAGCATGGTTTTCTCGCCTTCCACAAGCTGAAAAGAAAGCGGCCATCAAAGATATCCAGCAGTATCCTGGGCATAATATGTCGATACAGC
>NZ_JBYCKP010000507.1:0-8921 GCF_057473445.1 Acidithiobacillus sp. TH-A36
AATTGACCGCGGCGCGTGCCGAGGGTAAGGGTAACGGCACCGCATAGCGTCCAGCAGTTCGGGATGCAAGGCTGCGTCGTCATCGAGCAGCCTGAGCAGGGATTCCCAACGTTGTCGGGTATCCTCAATCAGGGCGAGGGCCGCTGCTCTTTTGGCGGCAACAATGGCCTGATCTTCGCTGGAATCTTCATAATCCTTGGCTTTGCGGATTTCAGCCAGATCGCCGTTGAAATAGGCGTCCAGCGCCGCGAGGCTGCGCAATTTGCTGCTGATGGACTGTTCAATATTGATGCGTTCCACGGCGCGCGTATAAGCACCCAGCTGCTCCAGGGGAATCACCACATCTTCATTGATTTTGAAGGCGTTGGTGTGGGCGGATATGGCGGCAGTGCGGCTGCGGTCGGCCCAGAAGCGCCGTCGCGATTCGGGTGTGGTGGCTACGAAGCCTTCGCCGCCCCGGGCGTTGGCAATGCGCACGACTGCTGCCGCCGTGGCTCCGGCCGCATCAGGATCATCGCTGGCAATATCGGCCAGCAGGAGCATTTTCGGGCGCTCGTGGCGGGGAGCCTTGTTACTGTATTTGATGGCTTTCAGATAGCGGTCGTCGAGATGCTCCAGTCCGGTCAGCAGAACATTGTTCTGGCTTTCCACGAAGGATTTCACTTCGACGATGGCGGGCACCGCAGCATTCAGGTCGTTCCCGTAAAACTCCAGGCAAATCGTGCGGATATGGGCGGGCATGCGATGCAGCAGGAAACGTCCGGATGTGATGATGCCATCGCAGCCTTCTTTCTGAATGCCCGGGAGCCCGCCGAGGAATTTGTCGGTAACATCTTTACCCAGGCCAGGCTTGCGGAAACTGGCGCCCGGCAGGGTGAGTTTTTCTGGCTCACCCAATGGCGATTTGCCATCGGCAGCAAAGCGTTTGAGTAGGAAATCCACCTGCGGCTGATCATGAATTTTGCCGAGGTTATGGTTCAGGCGTTCCACTTCCAGCCAGTTACCGTCGGGGGTGACCATGCGCCAGGAGATTAAATTATCCAGGGCTGTACCCCAAAGTACCGCTTTTTTGCCTCCGGCATTCATGGCGATATTGCCGCCGATGGTGGAAGCATCCATGGATGTGGGATCTACCGCGAACACCAGACCAGCAGCATCGGCAGCATCGGCAACCACTTTGGTGACAACGCCGGCACCCGCGACCATGCTGGGTACTGCAGAGTTCAGTCCCGCCGGCGTAATCATTTCAATAGCCGAGGTCTGCTCCAGTTTTTCGGTGTTGATGACGGCCGTGTGACGCCGGAGCGGGATGGCGCCGCCGGTATAGCCGGTGCCGCCGCCGCGCGGAATGATGGCAAGACCCAGTTCGCGGCAGGCGGCTACCATGCGTTGCACTTCGGATTCATCGGCGGGATAGAGCACCACAAAAGGAATTTCCACCCGCCAGTCGGAAGCATCGGTAATATGGGCGATGCGCGCATAGGCGCTGAAATCGACATTGTCCCGTGCCGTAATTTTCAGAAGACGCTTTTCCGATTTTTTGCGTAGTTGCAGATCTTCATCAAACTGCCGGGTGAAGGTTCGTACGGCTTCCCGGGTGTTAGCCAATAGCCGTAACACCAGCGCATTGCCCTCGGCACGCGCGCTGATGTCGTTGAGGCGATGGTCCAGTGCATTCCACAGGGCTTCTCGCCGGCTCTTGTCGCGGGCCAGGTCATCCTGAATATAGGGATTACGCTCTACCACCCAGAGATCGCCCAACACCTCAAAAAGCATGCGCGCTGAACGCCCGGTGACGCGTTGTTCGCGCAGGTCTTCGAGAATGCGCCAGGCTTCCTGGCCAATCAGGCGCGAGACAATTTCGCCATCGGAAAAAGAGGTGTAATTGTAGGGGATTTCGCGGAGACGTGAGTTCATAAGGGAATTATAACATTGTCAATGAGCCGGGTCTGCCCCAGATGCGCGGCCGTAAACCAACGCGCACCGGGCCGGGCGACATTCACGGCCTGTAGCGTCTCGCTATCCCGTAATTCGAGATAATCCACGACAAATCCCGCCTGTTCGAGACTGTCTCGACCGGCTTGGGCCAATTCTGCAACAGATGCCTGAGGGTTACTGCGCTGGACCAGATCGAACAGTGTGGCAGCCAACAGAGGAGCCATTTGCCGCTCGCCAGGGCTGAGCCGTGCATTGCGTGAGCTGTAGGCCAATCCGTCCGCTTCTCTTTGAACAGGGCCGGGAAGAATCTGTACGGTCATGTTCATGTCGGCCACCATTTGCTGAACAATCCGCAGTTGCTGATAATCTTTTTCGCCAAGAATCAGAATTTCGGGCTGAACCATCTGCAGGAGTTTGTTGACTACGGTGCAGACCCCGGCAAAATGTCCCGGACGACTGGCCCCACAAAGGACTTTGGCCAGACTGTGGGGCGGTATGATGATGGAAAGATCCTTTCTGCCACGCGGATACATCAATGCATCGTCCGGGGTGAAAACTGTGGAGCATCCCGCTGCGTGGAGTTGCTGTAAATCCTTGTCGAGACTGCGGGGATAATGGGCGAAATCCTCCTGCGGCCCGAACTGCAGCGGGTTGACGTAAATGCTGACCAGCACCTGTTCGGCCCGGGCGGCAGCCAGGCGGACCAAAGCCATATGACCGTCGTGCAGGTTTCCCATGGTGGGGACAAACGCGAGGGTGCCGCGCAGGCTTTGGCGCCACTGACGCAGGCTGGCAATATCCTTGAATACCGGCATGTCAGTGTGGGCGTCGGGGCGGAAAATTGCCGCTGACCACGTCCTGAACATATTGGGCGAAGGCTTTCTGCTGCAGGTTTCCAGCTTCCAGATAGCGGCGTGCGAAGGGTGGACTTTCTGCCTCCAAACCCAATACATCATGGGCTACCAGCACCTGAGCGTCGGTGTCAGGCCCCGCACCAATGCCAATGGTGACGGCATCAATGGCTCTGCTGATTCTGGCAGCGACTTGATCGGGGACGGCTTCCATAACCACAAACCGCGCCCCGGCTGTGCTGAGTGCTGCGGCTTCATGATGCAGACGCTGAGCCTCGGCATCGGTGTTTCCCTGGCGCTGGAAACTGCCCCACTGGCGAACGCGCTGGGGTGTCAGGCCAATATGCGCACAAATATTGATGCCGCGTTCTGCACAGAAAGCTACCGTCGCTGCCATTTCCGCACCGCCTTCCAGTTTGATGACATCGGCCCCGGCACGCAGTAATTCACCCGCCGACTCCCAGGCCTGTTCCGGGCTTTTCTCATAAGTACCAAAGGGGAGATCGGCAAATACCAGGCATCCGCCAGCGCCACGGCGCACCATGCGGGTGTGGTAGCACATCTGCTCCAGCGTGACGTTGAGCGTGTCATGATTCCCACAGACGACCATCCCCAGAGAGTCTCCGACCAGAACACCGTGCATGCCAGCTGCCGCTGCAAAACGCGCCGTGGGGTAATCGTAGGCGGTTACCAGCGCCCGTTTGATGCCCTGTTGTTTGTCTTTAACCCAGCGGGAAATTTTCTTGTGCATTGTGCTCCTCAAATGTCTTGCAGGTGATACTTGACCATTTTAATCAAGTTATCATTGTGCCGCTCTTCATGGACAAAATCCAGTTCTGCGGTATTGATTTCCAGGCACGGCGCGGTGTAGTTGCTGCGCCAGTGCAGATATGCCTGTTGGACTTTGGCCAAATAAGCTGTATCCAGATTTTGTTCATAGGCTCTGGCCCGGGACAGGATACGCTCTTTGAGTGTGGCGAGGGGGGCATCCAGAAAAATCAGCAAAGCGGCGGGCGTGGCTTGATAATGCAGTTGCATTTTGATTTGCTGAAATAACTGGAATTCAGCCGCATTGAGTGTCAGGGGCGTAAATATTTCGTCTTTGCGGGCGCTGTAGTCACTGATGATATAGGCATTGGTCAGCGCTGCAGTCTGCCACTGAGTCTGGCGCTGAAGTAAAAACTGCAGCTCAGTGGCCAGTGCGCCGCCGGGTTGCCGATAAAAGCCGGGTAGGAAGGGGTTTTCTTCAGGCTTTTCAAGAATCAATTCGCCTTGAAAATGATCTGCGAGAAGACGGGCCAAGCTCGTTTTACCGGCCCCTATGGGTCCCTCAATGCTGATGATGCGCGAATGATTCACGCGCTGGCTCGGTGCGGGCGTAAAGTTTCCTTGGGTATGGTTGCTTCGGGCAGGCGCGTGACAGACTGGTCAGCAACGGCGGGCAGATAGTCGGCAATACATCCACATCCTGGCAAGTTCAGCGCAGGATCAAACTCCGCGAGTGGAATCAGGACGAAGGCTCTCTCGCTCATGCGCGGATGCGGTACGCGCAGGCCAGGGTCATGGGAAATCAGATTGCCATGACTCAATAAATCCAGATCGAGAATGCGTGGACCCCAGAACACTTCGGCACTGCGTTGTCGGCCCGCCAGGGCTTCCAGATTTTGCAGGGCCTGCATCAGGGCCTGGGCCGGCAAATGGGTTTGCAAACGGGCAACCGCATTGATGAACGCCGGTTGTTCGACGCCGCCTACTGGCTCCGTGCGATAGAGATGCGAACACCATAGCAGCTTTGAATCCGGCAATTCTGCCAAAGCCTGGATGGCCTTCTGCACCTGTTGCACGGGCTGAGCAAGATTGCTGCCAATACTGATCCAGGCAATTACAGCGGGTTCGGAGGCAGAATGCCCTGTTTGATCAACCATTGTTGCGCATTTTCCTTGTTCGAGATTTCGCCATCCAGTTGGGCTTCCCGCAATGATTTCAATGTTTTTCCCAGAGACGGTCCGGCCTTTAGCCCCAGCGTTTGCAGTTCCTGTCCGTTGAATGGCGACGGGAGACGTCTCTGTACCTGCAAGTAAAGACGGGCGCTGTCCACCAGTGTTGTATTGTCAGCATATACCGCCATAGCCGCCAGTATGCCCGCGACCGAGACACCTTGCCAGATGTTTGCCTTTTGACTGGGACGATTTGCCTTAAGCAGGGTGTCCGGCAAGCCGGGCAAGACCTGGAGATCCGCCAGCAGTCGACCCCGGTCTGGAACCGGCCACCGGTCGAGATAGTGTTGAAGATCGGGTAGGGGTACATCATGCCAGATGAGGGTCAGCATGGGGATAAAAATGGCCAGCGGCTCATCAGGAAACTGTGCGCGCAGCCACTGAATTTGTTCCTGACCGCGCTGCAGCAAAGTCTGCATGGTGTTGATTGCGGGTGGTGTTGGGCGCAGCAAAAACCAGAGTTTCCACGCAGTCAGCTGGGATAATGCACTGGGTAGTGCTTCCAGTTCCAACAGGTAGCGAAGTTCCCGCCACAATCGTGCGCCACTCAGTTGGGTAAAAATGTCTGCTTGCAGGGCTTGTTTGAGTTGCTGATGACATTCCGGGGCCAAATCCATCTGAAAACGTGTTGCAAAGCGTAATCCCCGCAATATGCGGGTAGGATCATCCAGAAACGAGCGGGAATGCAGGGTTCTGAGTAAACCGGCCTGTAAATCAGCCTGTCCATCATAAGGATCAAGCAGGATTCCGAACTGTTGGGGATCCAGCCGGATAGCCATGGCATTGACGGTGAAGTCCCGGCGCGCCAGGTCGGCATGAATATTTCCGGGGTGAACTTCCGGCAGGGCAGCCGGGGCGGGGTAATGCTCCAGTCGGCACTGGGCAAGATCCAGAGCAACTCCCTGGCTGTCTTCCAGAATAGCCGTGCCGAACTGGGAATGAAACTGATAGTGCGCGCCATGAATCTGCGCTTTGCAGGCTTCCGCCAGCATGCGCGTATCTCCTTCTACGGCCACATCCAGATCGGACGCATAGCGCTTTAAAAACAGGTCACGGACCGCACCACCAACCAGATAGGCAGGGGTGCCCAGTTGTTGGGCAATACGGCCAATTTGCCGCAGATGGTCCAGCCTTGCAGCTCCCCACTGCTTTTCCAGCAAGGGGAGGAGATTTGCGGAGTCTGCTTCCATGGGGCGGATAGACGTACGACCTCGTCAGTCGTTGTCTGTCACTTCTTCAGTGTCTGCTGTATTTTTTGCAGCCACAGAATCAGAACGGGGATGACGGCGACGCCGTCGTTTGGGACGGCGACTGCGGGTCGCGGGCAGCGGACCGAGAGCCGTTTCCTGTCCGTTTTCCTCTAAGCGGGCGGCTTCGATCAGGATGCGGCGACCTTCGTGATCGGCAGTCTGAAATTGTTCCCACCAGTTTCCTAATTCGGCAGCGATCTCTCCGGCTTGAATCCGTAGTAATAAGAAGTCAAAGGCCGCACGGAAGCGGGGATGGGCGAGTAGCGCATGGGGACGTCTTCCGCCTCTGCGCAAAAAACGCGCCTGGAGATCCCAGATTTCGCGCATGGGCAGGGAAAAGCGCCGTGGTACAGCTACCCGGCCCATGCAATCCTGGAGAATATCGCTGGCCGCCTGCTGCAAGGCAATGGCTGCAGGTTTTCCTTGCTGCTCCAGTACCTGGCTTTGTTGTTGCAATACCGGCCAGAACAGGGCTGCAAACAAGAAGGCCGGCGTGACGGATTTGCCATCGTGAACCCGCTGATCGGTCCCTTCCAGGGCGCCCTGTAATAAAATCCGGGCAGGTTCGGCGTTGTCCGTATCGAGGAGGGCGTCGACTTGTGGAAATAAAGCAGCGAACAGACCATGTTGGCGGAGTAATTCAAAGCTGGAACGGGCGTTGCCATTCAAAAACAGCTTGAGGGTTTCCTCAAAAAGTCGCGCAGAGGGCACTTCCTGCAAGCAGTCCCGACAGGTGCTGATGGGCGCACGGGCGGCTTCGTCGAGTGTGAACCCCAGTTTTGCGGCAAAGCGCACTGCCCGCAACATGCGTACCGGATCTTCGCGATAGCGTTGTTCGGGATCCCCAATAATACGTAAAAGGCCAGCCTGCAAATCTTCCATGCCTGTGGAGAAATCCAGAATGCCGCGATCAGCAATGTTGTAATACAAGGCATTGGCCGTGAAATCCCGGCGCCGGGCATCTTCTTCCAGCGACCCGTAAACATTGTCGGCCAGAATCCGTCCACTTTCACTGCGCTCACTGGCATCCTTCTTTTTGCCATCAGCGCCGCCCCGGAATGTCGCCACTTCAATGATTTCACTACCAAACTGAACATGCACCAGAATAAAGCGCCGCCCAATCAGGCGGGCATTGCGCCGAAACAGTTTGCGCACCTGCTCCGGATGCGCGTCCGTGGCCACATCAAAATCCTTGGGTTCGCGACCCAGAAGGAGATCACGCACCCCCCCACCGACCATGTAGGCCTGAAAACCCGCCCGATGCAAGCCATTCAGTACCTGCAAGGCGCCGTCGCTAATATCCCTCCGGGAGATATTATGTTCTGCTCGCGGTGTTACCTGCGCGCCAGGAATCTGCACGGGGAGCGGGGTCGGCGCATCGGCAGAGCTATCCGTACTTGCCTCTGCAATGTTTAACTGGCTGGTTATAAAAGATTTTAAAGATACCAAGGCTGATCCCTAGCGAGGGTGGTCTGTCATTCCCGGCGATAGTGTACCTGAAAAGTTGGGGAAAAGCAGCGTGGGGTGATGTTAAGACATAAACAATATCAATAGATGCAGCAAAACAGTATTAAAAATGAAAAAATCAACAAGTATATGTTATTATAATTGCGTGAATTGTGTGATCATAATTTATTCCACTTTTTTCGTATCAGATAAATAGGGCGATGCTTGCTTTCCTCGTAAATTCTTCCCAGATATTCACCTATGACACCAAGCGCCATCAATTGCACT
This sequence comes from Acidithiobacillus sp. TH-A36, assembly GCF_057473445.1. Lineage (NCBI taxonomy): Bacteria > Pseudomonadati > Pseudomonadota > Acidithiobacillia > Acidithiobacillales > Acidithiobacillaceae > Acidithiobacillus > Acidithiobacillus sp. TH-A36. The sequence goes on from NZ_JBYCKP010000507.1 coordinate 7,771, forward strand.
CCGCCTAAAAATAGCAAAGTGACCATCATGGAAGGATATCCCTTGACAGGATTACCATAAACCAGGGTGCTGATAATCAGCCACAAAGCATAAAGGAAAGCCAGCCCGGAGACGATAAAACCCAGATAAGCCGCTAATTGTAGGGGTACCTGACTGAATGAGGTAATGCCTTCGACGGCAAAATTCCAGAGTTTCCAGTAATTCCAGGTGGTTTTGCCGCTATGTCGTGGTGCACGGTGGTAGTAAATGTTGGTACTGCGAAAACCTACCCAGGCGAATAGCCCTTTCATGAAACGACGGCGTTCTGGAAGGCTTTGCAAGGCATCCAGTACCGGACGCGACAAAAGCCGGAAGTCACCCGTGTCAGCGGGAATATCTACGGCGCTCATCCGGTTGATCACCCGGTAAAAAAAGTGGGCTGAAGCGCGTTTGAGCCAGGACTCCCCCTCTCGGGAGAGGCGTACGGCGTTGACCACATCATAACCATCGTGCCATTGGGCAATCAGTTCAGGGATGAGCTCTGGAGGGTCCTGCAGGTCTGCATCCAGGGGAATGGCGGCATCGCCCTGGGCAGCGTCCAGACCAGCAGTTAAAGCGGCTTCTTTTCCAAAGTTGCGGGACAAATCTATGACCTGAATCCGAGGGTCGTGCTGGTGCAGGGCGATCAGCTGGAGGAGGGTGTCATCGGTGCTGCCATCGTTGACACAGACCATTTCCCAAGGTTCCCCGCAGGCATCCATAATGCCACTCACCCGCTCATGAAGGATTTTCAGGTTGCCCGATTCATTATGGCAGGGAACGATGATGGAAACGGTCATTGCATGTTTTCGTTATGATATGGGTAGCCTGCGACGTTAGTTGCGAAAGTTAGCAGGCTCAGACCGCTTCGGTCAATTCCGAATACTGGAAAAATGGCTTCTCATTGGCTATAGTTCGGGATGCCTTTTATCACGGGGCTGGGATGCGCACACCCGGCCCCTTTCTTGTTATAGGTGATCCATTATGCAACTGATCGGCGAAGCTCTGACCTTTGATGATGTCCTGCTCGTACCTGCCCACTCTGCAGTACTCCCCCGCAACGTCCAGATTTCAACACAGTTGAGTCGACGCATCCGCCTCAATATTCCCTTGTTGTCGGCTGCCATGGATAC
>NZ_JBYCKP010000508.1:0-2183 GCF_057473445.1 Acidithiobacillus sp. TH-A36
CACGGCATCGGCAATGGGTTTCAAAGCCAGCAACATCTGGATAGTGGAACAATTGGGATTGGCAATAATGCCCCGATTCACATGATCGGCAATACGCCAGGGATTGACTTCCGGGACCACCAGGGGAATATCGTCGTCATAACGGTACTGGGAGGTATTATCAATGACGACGCAGCCCGCTTCCGCCGCCAATGGCGCAAATTGGGCACTGACTTTGGCACCGGCAGAAAATAAGCCGATATCTACCTGGGACCAGTCAAAACTGGCCGCATCCTGCACCAGAACCTGCTTGCCCCGAAACGGCAGCCGTCCCCCTGCAGAGCGGCTACTGGCCAACAGGTAAAGCTGATCAACGGGAAACTTGCGCTGTTCCAGGATTTGCAGCATGACTTCGCCGACGGCACCCGTCGCCCCCAGTATGGCCACGTTATAATGAGATTTTTTCATGCTTCATTCATCCTCAGAGTTGCAACGCCTTGACCACCGCATGGCCCATGGCACGGGTTCCGACTACAGCTTCACCGGCTGCGGCAATATCGGCCGTACGCAGTCCCTCATCCAGAACTTTCTGAACCGCCTTTTCCACCCGTTGCGCCCATGCTTCGTTACCCAGAGAATGACGCAACATCATGGCCACAGACAAAATCGTGGCCAGCGGATTGGCTTTATCCTGCCCGGCAATATCCGGAGCAGAGCCATGAATGGGTTCATACATGCCCCGCCCCTCGCCCAGGGAAGCCGAAGGCAACATACCGATGGAGCCGGTCAGTTGACTGGCCTCATCCGACAGAATGTCACCAAACATATTCCCTGTGAGCAGCACATCAAACTGGGCAGGCGCACGAATCAGCTGCATCGCTGCATTGTCCACATACATGTGGGTTAACTGGACATCGGGATACTCCGCTGCCAATTCAGTCACCACTTCGCGCCACAGACGGGTGGTTTCGAGGACATTGGCCTTGTCTACCGAACATAACTGTTTACGGCGACCCTGTGCTGCCTTGAAGGCAACGTGGGCAATGCGCCGGATTTCGTCTTCGTCATATACCATGGTGTTGTAGGCACGACGCTTGCCGTCCACCAGCTCCGCAGCCCTGGGCTGACCAAAGTAAATATCACCCGTCAGCTCGCGCACCACCAGAATATCCACATCCCGCACCAGCTCCGGACGCAGTGGCGATGCACTCAATAACTGCGGGAAAATTTGTGCTGGCCGTAAATTGGCAAACAAATCCAGATTCTTGCGCAGGCGCAGCAAACCCTGCTCGGGACGCTTGGCCGGAGGCAGACCGTCCCAGCGCGGGCCACCGACAGCACCCAGAATGACCGCATCAGCAGCCATGGCCAACTGCAGGGAAGCTTCAGGCAAGGGGTCATCAGCCGCATCCAGGGCGGCACCACCGACCAATCCATCGGTACATTGCAAATTCAGGCCTGCAGCCTGGTCTACGGCATCCAGCACCATTCGCGCCGCGTCCACAATTTCGGGTCCAATCCCGTCACCCGGGAATATTGCTATTTTTTTCATGCCAGATCCTTTTTCATGACAATACGAATAATAAAGGGGTTTTCTGTTCCCGGATGCGGATTCTCGGGAATATGGGTAAAAGGGTAAGTACCAATACCCAAATCATAGGGATTGGCCTCGGCAATGGCGCATACCCGGGCATCGGCCCCGGCAGGGTCACGGAGGGTAAATTGCAGCCCGGCGACATCCTCGCGCTTGCGGGCCGCATCAATATACATGCGGCGGGTAATTTCACTGTGCAACACCTTGAAAAATTGCACGACGGTTTCCAGCTCTATGCCGAAACGGGACTGCAGCGCAGCACTTTCTTCCAGACGCCGGGCACTGGCCCGGGGCAAATCGCGCAAAAAATCACCATTACGCGCCGTGTTCAGCAGCAACTGGCGCAGCTCGGCATTTTCCGGGAGTTGGGCGAAGCCATTATAATGCAAAATAAACAACGCCTCGGGCAGCGGCAATTCTGCGACGCGCTCCTGATTGGGAATACCAGCATCAACCACTACCCCACGGGGGGGAGCAGTCGGTCCTGACTTGCCCCGCAACCAATCCCACATACCTGCTCCGGGTTTTACTTGTCTGAGAATTGTGGAAGGATAGCATAGGCTTTTATGACAGGGCAGCAGCCAAATATCATGCACATCCAGCAATCTGT
>NZ_JBYCKP010000509.1:0-1686 GCF_057473445.1 Acidithiobacillus sp. TH-A36
CTGATTGCCTGTCCTTCCTGCTCCCGTCAGGAGTTTGATGTCATCAACACCATCAATGCCCTGGAGGCGCGGCTTGAAGATATTCTTGAGCCCATGGATGTGTCGGTGATTGGCTGCGTGGTCAATGGTATTGGCGAAGCCAAGGAAGCGGACATTGGTCTGGCGGGCGGAGACAAACGCAGCATTCTCTATTATCGCGGCAAGCAGGTAGACCGGGTAGAAAATGTGAATATAGTTGATGTGCTGGAAAAACGGATTCGTGCCGAAATTGCGGAGCGTCAGGCAGCCCGTAATGATGCCTGAGCGCCTGGTAATGGTTCGTTTGGGGAAAGTGAGTTGTTCGTATGGCTGTTAAGGGATTACAGGCGGTGCGGGGAATGAACGATATTTTCCCCGCAGAAGCAGCAGCCTGGCAGGCTCTGGAAACGGATTTGCGGGGGTTGCTCCAACTGTATGATTACGGCGAAGTCCGTCTCCCGCTGCTGGAATCGACGGAACTTTTCGCCCGCGCCATTGGTGACGTCACCGACATTGTCCAGAAAGAAATGTACACCTTTGCCGATCGTAATGGCGACAGCCTTACCCTGCGCCCGGAAGGGACCGCTGGTTGTGTACGAGCCGCGATCCAGAGCCAGACCATGCGTGGGCAGACTCCGCGTTATTATTACATGGGCCCCATGTTTCGCCATGAACGTCCCCAGAAAGGCCGCTATCGGCAATTTCACCAACTGGGCGTTGAGGTTTTCGGTCAGGCCGGAGCCGGTACAGATGCCGAAATCATCGCCCTGTCTGCGCGTATTCTGAAGCAGGCCGGGGTGCAGGCCTCTTTACAAATCAACTCATTGGGCAGTCCAGAGGCGCGGGCAGCTTACCGTGAGCGACTTCTGGAGTATTTGCGACCGCAACAGGAAGCCTTATGTGCTGATTGTCAGACCCGTATGGAGCACAATCCGTTACGGATTCTGGACTGTAAAGTGCCTGGCTGTCAGCAGATTGCAAGCCGTGCGCCACATCTGGTGGATCATCTCGATACCGAATCGGCACTGCATTTTGCCAGTCTGCAAAAACTGCTGACGGCTCTTGATATTCCCTATCAATTGAATCACAGCCTGGTACGCGGGCTGGATTACTATAACCGGACGGTTTTTGAATGGGTTACGGATGCCTTGGGTGCGCAGGGAACCGTGCTGGCCGGTGGTCGTTATGATGGACTGGTTGCCCAGCTGGGTGGTCAGGATACTCCCGCCATTGGTTTTGCCGTAGGGTTGGAGCGCTTACTCGCCTTGCAGGAAATTCAGGGAAACCAGGCCTGCGCCGGCAAACCCGTTCTTTTTATCGGGGCCATGGAAGAAGATAGTCTTGTCCGTGCCTGGCAACTGGCTGAAGCTCTTCGTGATCTGGGTATCAGTGTGGTCAGCGCTGGCCCTGCGGGTTTCAAAGCGCTGCTGAAGCAGGCAGAACGTTCCCGGGCGCAGTTCCAGCTGGTCATCGGTTTGGGACAATTGCAAGGAGAACCAGTAATCATCAAGGAACAGGGCGGGGAAAGGCGTTGGGAAGGCCGTCTGGAGGCCGTGATTACTGGTCTGCAAAGCCTCGGCGTTGATTTCCCCAAGCATGCACCCCATACTGGGCAAAATTTTGCCACTGCCAGAAGATCAAAGTGACCGGTCAAGAACTTTCCGCATT
>NZ_JBYCKP010000510.1:0-2243 GCF_057473445.1 Acidithiobacillus sp. TH-A36
TGTCTTACCGACTCCCAGGTCGCCTTCCAGATAAATGACTGCCGGTGCCTGTAATGTTTGCGCCAGGGCCGCCCCCCAGGACTGGCAAATATCTGCACTGGGAAAGTCCCAATCCATCGGCAAACTCAGGGTTTTAACAAATGCTGGAGAATATCGGAGCGGGTGATGATACCCAACAGCTTTCCATCTGTATCCACAACAGGCAAGGCATGTACTTCCTTACGCAAGAGTTTTTCGGCGACCGCATCGGTGTTTTCATCGGGTCCTGCGGTCACAACCTTGGTAGTAGCCAACTGGCCTGCAGTAACAGCCGTGACTTTACGCAATTCTTCTTCATATTCATGCATGCCACCCAACGGAATCAATCCATCAAGAATGGTCAACATAGTGGGCAAATGCACCTCGCGGTTGGCATCAATCAGGTCGCGCTCACCGATCATGCCGACCAGATGCCCGGAGGCACTGACTACGGGAATACTGTGATGCCCCGTCTGCAGCAAGATTTTGCCGACATTCTTGACCGAATCATCTTCCTGCACCGTGCTGGGCGCACGGGTCATGATTTCCTGGGCCGTTGTCATTGGGTTCTTCCTTCCGCCATGGCGTCAAATAATGTTTGGAGGATAGTGTCTATTTCCAGCTCTGTCACCGACAGAGGGGGCACAATGGTGAGCAGATCACCAAGGGGTCGACTATACACACCCATTTCCCGGGCACGTTTGCAGACCATGTATTCGACACGTTCGCCATAAGGGTAAGCCGCTCCGGTAGCCGGGTCACGCAAGGGAATGGCCGCCATCAAGCCAAATTGCCGGGGCTCACCTGCCCAGGGTTGATGGTGAAATACTTCCAGACCTGCGCGCAGTTTTTCGATTTTATTGGGGATTTCGGACAACAAATAGCCTTCGGCAAAAATGCTCAGATTTTCCAGAGCCACCGCAGAGGCCAAGGGGTTGGCCGTAAAGGTATGTCCGTAATAAAACTGTTTGGCTTCGCCAAAGGGGGCCAGAAAAGCCTGATAGATTTTTTCTGAAGTCAGCGTTGCGGCAATGGGTAAATAACCGCCACTCAGTCCTTTGCCGAGCGCCAGCAAGTCAGGTTCGACCTGTTCTTTTTGGCAGGAGAACAATTGGCCGCTGCGACCAAAGCCAGTGGCCACTTCGTCAACAACAAGCAGGACATCATGGGTGTTACAGAGCTTTTGTGCGCCCGACAGGACCCCGGGTGGAAAAGGCAATATCCCGGCTGCACCCTGCACGCCTCCTTCCAGAATCAAAGCGGCAATATGGTCTTTTTCTGCCAGTAAAACGGCTTCCAGAGTATTCAGCCAGAGCTTGGCTGCCTGCGCGGCATCCCCCTGGCATTGTTCCCATTGCAGCACATAAGGGCTGGGCAACCTGCGCGTCGGGAACAGCAAATTACCATACACTTCGTGAAAAAGCGGAAATCCACCCACCGAAACAGCTCCCACGGTATCGCCGTGATAAGCGTTATCGAGGGTCAAAAAAAGATGCTTTTCAGGACGCCCGATGTTGGCCCAGTACTGCGCCGCCATTTTAATAGCCACTTCTACCGCCTCGGAACCATCTTCACTGAAAAAACAATGTTGCAGAGATTCGGGTGTGCACTCAACCAGATTTTTGGCGAGACGGATAGCCGGTGGATTGCTGGCGCCCAGGGCTGTGGTATGCGCGACTTTTCCCAACTGCTCCATAAGGGCAGCATCAAGGCGCGGATGACGATGACCGTGCACATTACACCAGAGACTCGCCACCGCATCCAGACAACGCGCACCATCCACATCGTACAAATAATGACCTTCCGCCCTCTCGATAATCCAGGGATCATCATCACCATAACATTGCATCTGGGTGAAGGGATGCCAAAAATAACGGCGATCCCAGGCTTTCAGCATTTCGGTTTCAGACATGGATGGCATTCAACTCCTGTATGACAAAAGGTAGTTCTTCGAGAATATTACTGGCCAACAGGCTTTCTTCTCCCAACCGTCGGGCCGCACGATCGCCGGCGAGGGCATGAATGGCAACCCCCAGAATCAAGGCATCATCGGCTGGCAGGCCCTGGGCCAGCAACCCCGCCAGCACCCCGGTCAATACATCGCCGCTGCCGCCAGTGGCCATTCCCGGATTTCCCCAGGGGCAATAACAGCGCGCCTTTTCACCCAACATCAGACTGTGCTGCCCCTTCAAAACCCAATGCCCGCCATAGCGGGATTGCAGCGC
>NZ_JBYCKP010000511.1:0-1168 GCF_057473445.1 Acidithiobacillus sp. TH-A36
GTTGGACGCGACTGTCCCGACTGCGGAAAACCCCTGGTCTATAAAACCGGTCGCTACGGGCGCTTTATTTCCTGCAGTGGTTATCCGGAATGTAAGCACATTGAACCGTTGACCCAGCCCAAGTCTTCCGGCGTCACCTGTCCTCAATGTGGAGAAGGCGAACTGGTAGAAAAGCGCAGTCGTTATGGCAAAGTATTTTATTCCTGTAATACCTATCCGAAATGCACTTATGCTGTCTGGGGGCCTCCGGTGGCCAAAGCCTGTCCACGTTGTGCCTGGCCGATCATGATCGAAAAAAGTGGAAAACGACTGGGTGAGCAGCTCGCCTGTCCCCAGCCAGAATGCGGATTCCATTTTCAGGTGACTGCCAGCGAAGCGGAAATTGCAGCACTGCTGGTGGACTATACGCCGCCTCCTCCCCGGGAAAAACGCGCCGCACCCGCCAAAGCTCCAGCGCGCAAAGCCGCCAGCAAGGCAGCGAAAAGTCCCGCGAAAAAAACCACGGCCAAAAAAACCGCCAAGGTCTCGGCAACTTCCGTAGACAAACCCGCGCCCGCACCACGCAAGCGCGCCAGTAAAAAAGTAGACAACCCATGACTTACGTCGTTACCGAAAACTGTATCCAGTGCAAGTACACCGATTGCGCAGAAGTGTGTCCTGTAGAATGCTTTCATGAAGGCCCCAATTTTCTGGTTATTGATCCTGACGAATGTATTGACTGCGCCGCCTGTATTCCCGAATGCCCGGCAGATGCCATTTTTGCCGAAGATGAGGTGCCGGAAGACCAGCGCGACTTCACCGCCATCAATGCCGAACTCACCAAAAAATGGCCGGTGATTTTGCGCAAGAAAAGTGCCTTACCTGATGCAGAAACCTGGAACGGCAAAGCGGATAAGCGCCCACTCCTGAAAGAGGCATAAACGGAGATCATGAAATGTTTCACGTGAAACATGTCTGCTAAAAAAACAGAAGCGGGCTCTCCCGAATTTCCTCCTTTACGCTTGAGCGGGAGCGTCTTTACGCTTTCTGTTTTACAGCTGGAAAGTAATGACCCAGCCTTACTCAAGGCGTGCATTGACGAAGAACACCGCCGTCATCCTGCTGCTGCGGCATTCCATCAGGAATCACCGCTGGTCTTGGATCTGAGCGGCATTCCTGAAGAAGCCCC
>NZ_JBYCKP010000512.1:0-2501 GCF_057473445.1 Acidithiobacillus sp. TH-A36
TATAGCTGCGTAGAACTTTATTCATCAGAACCTGATACCGCCCGCCGCGAGACTTGAACCATGCGATCACGTCTTGATCAATTCGAATTGTGATCGGCTTCTTAGCGCCATGGTCCAAGACTTTTGCCGTTTCCCAGAAACTGGCTCCAAGTTCAGGAGCATCACTGTAGTCGATATCCTCGTCTTTCAACGCATCTACTCGTTTCCAGTCGGTCTGTGAATCTGCCTGAATACTATCCCCTGTGATCTTTCTGATTACAGGCTTATCCATTTGTTGAGCTTTCATATGCGTGAATCTCCCGGCTGTTAGCCTTTCGCAATGAGATGACACGAACGATATTTGGGCTCCGATGGGTATGAACAACAACCATCAACCGGCCCTCTATGTGACCTATCCCGATATAACGCGGTTCGCCATATTCTCGTCTGGTGTCTTCCGCCACCAACATGGGGCCAGCCCACATTTTAGGTGCGTCGACAAAATCAATCCCATGTTTTTCAAGATTGATAAGACGCTTGGCTTCATCCCATTCAAAAATCATATGTACAACTATAAATATTTACCATGGCCACCACCAGCGTTTTGTTTGCGTTGGTCCGAGATTATCCTCTTGGTGCGTTAGCAGGGCTGTTGTTTTACTAACCTGGTCACGCAACCAGATTACCTCTTCCTCTTTGGCTCTCAGGTATTCACGCAGCACTTCATTTTCAGATTGTAAGGCGCTGACGATCATGTCTTTATCGTTGTCCTCTGCATGTACTTCAGTGATCTCGTGTACATCTTTTTTGTTGTCGTCAAAATGGAGTGTACCGAATACCCTAAGCAACTCAGATGTATCAATAACCTTTCTCCCATCACGGTCTGATTCTACCGTTATGGCTCCAGTATTTATATATTTCTCGTAGAGATGTGATCGGCTCTTTCCAGCCATTCTCGCCGCTTCAGATATGTTGACCTTAGCCATGTACGCACCTGTATTTAATGTGTTGTCTTGTGTCTTTTATACCAGCAAGACATCACCGCCACAATTTTTCAAAGCGTTGGGCGTTGGTGGCGGTATAGCGCACGGTATGCTGGATATTCCGGTGCCCCAGATAGTCCTGAATCAGCCGGGTATCCGCGCCCTGGTCAGCCAGGGCGAAACCGCAGGCATGACGCAGCATGTGCGGGTGGGGTGGCAAAGAGAGCCCCGCTGCTTCGCCATAGCGCCGCAGCAAGGCCCAGAAGGTCTTGCGGGAGAGGGCTGCCCCTCGGGTGCTCAAAAACAGCGCCTGACGATCCAGCGGCCCCGTCCTTGATCGGCTTTTCCCCCGATCCCACTGCCGCAACCAGCGCGACCGCTCCTGCAGCCAGCTTTTCAGCATCCGGAGTTCTTCAGCCCGGAGGGGCTGGGTCGTGGACAATCCCCCCTTGAGGCGTTCGACATGGAGAATCCGGCTGTCCAGGTCCACCTGGTCCAGACGCATGGCGCAGGCCTCTGTCACCCGTAGGCCATGGCGGAACATCAGGAAGATCAGACAACGGTCCCGTATCCCCGTCCGGGCATTGTCCTTGGCGGCCTGGAGCAGACGATCCACTTCCAGCGGCGTCAGGTGCTTGCGATCCGCGTCTGCCGCTGCCCGGCGGCGGGCTGGGGTATTTACGACAGGAGAAGGGACTTCCGGTGCCGATTCCGGCAGCAGGGGCTCTGCCGTGGCCACCGCCTCCAGGACTTCCGAAGCGGGCTCAAAAAAACCCAGCTGCTCGGGAGCCTTCTGGGGGGCTTTCGGGGTTTTGGGGGTACGTTTTTGGGGTCCGGACACAGACAAAATCTCCACAGCGTTTGCAATGTCTCATGATACCCGGTTTTGCGGCTTGCCGGGTATGAGGAGAATCAGTACATTAGCGACAGAGAGAAAAACGCCAACGAGACAGAATGGCGCATTGTGTCTGGTAAATAAGCAGGAAGGTCACCCCATATTATACGGCATAACCCATTGTTACACGGCACCGACAGGGCCATCGAATTTACGTTAGGTCACATGAGATGAACGCAAACATAACTATCAAGCCCGCAACATCAGACGATGCCCATGGAATTGCCGTAATGGTCGGCGAGTTGCTGCGTGAAATTATGAACACTATTGGTGTTCAAACATTCAACTTCGATCTGGAAGAAACAACCGATAGGCTCAAGGACTTTCTCCATCGCGAAAAATACTTCGTATTTATCGCGCGCGATGAAGGCAGAAAAGCGGTCGGCTTTCTTGCTCTGTATGAAAGCCACGCCCTTTACGCTGAAGGAGCCTTTGGAACCATACCGGAGCTTTATGTTCGCCCTGAATACCGCTCAAACAATGTTGGGTTCTGCCTCGTGTCCAAAGCAAAATCTTTCGGCGCAACTCGGGGCTGGAAACGTCTAGAAGTGACAACGCCACCGCTACCACAGTTTGATAAGACATTGGCATTTTATGAGCGTGAAGGCTTCGCTATTACTGGTGGCCGTAAGTTAAAAGTGACT
>NZ_JBYCKP010000513.1:0-1436 GCF_057473445.1 Acidithiobacillus sp. TH-A36
ATGGCTCGGAAAAGCGCCATTTCATCCAGCGGGTTTTGCACCAGTCGCAACCACGCCAGGGCATCTTTTATCTCGCGGCGCTGGAAGAAATTGAGACCGCCATAGATCCGATAAGGAATATCCCGGAACACCAGGGCTTTCTCGATGCCGCGCGAAAGCATGTTTTTGCGGTAGAGCACGACGATATCTGCCGGTGGAACACCCTGCGCCAAGAGATTGCGGACCCGGTCGGCAATAGCGCCGGCTTCGGCTTCTGCATCGGCAAAAATATCTAACTGAAAGGTCCCGACATCTTGGCGCTCAGTCCAGAGCCGCTTACCGATACGATTAGGATTATTCGCAATCACAGCATTCGCGGCATCTAAAATCGTGGACGTACACCGATAATTCTGTTCGAGTCGGACCAGGTGGTTAGGCGTATACGTTTGCAAAAAGCTTTGCATAATGCCCGCATCCGCGCCGCGCCAGCCGTAGATGCTCTGGTCATCGTCCCCGACCACAAACGTCGGTACAGAATGCCCGGTACCGGTTAGATGCCCGATAAACTCCACCTGGATAGGGTTGGTATCCTGAAATTCATCGACCAGGACCATGCGTAAATGCTGGTGAAACACTGCGGCCACTTCGGGATGATGGCGCAACACAAAATTGCTTTGCAAAACCAAATCCGCAAAATCCAGCGCCTGGCTGCGTTTCTTTTCCGCTTCATACGCGGCATATAGCATCCGGGTAAAATTGGCGCTTGCTGTTTTTTGGACAGGAACATCGTTGACGTACAGACCCTGTTCTTTCCATTGCGAAATCACAAAGTAATGATCTTTGGGCTTCTCGACTTTTAAATCGGTATCTGGAAACCGGTCTTTCATCACGCGGCGCAGCAAAGCCACGGCCTCGTCTTCATCCATGGGGGCCGCTGTTTCGCAACGTTCCAGACCTATGTGATGCCCGAATTTCCGCAGGAACTTGAGGCCCAGGCTATGAAATGTCCCCAACCGAATTTTCCCGGCGGCTTCCTCACCGACCAGGCGGGCAATGCGCTCTTTGATTTCCTTAGCGGCTTTGTTGGTAAACGTCACGGCTATAATCGCATTCGGTTCCATTCCGCCGCGAATCGCATAAGCAATTCGATGCGTCAGCACGTTGGTTTTTCCAGTGCCCGCACCCGCAAGAATGGCCCCGTGACTGTCCATAGGCAAAGTAACCGCTTCGCGTTGAGCGGGGTTTAAATGTGCCAGCCACGCAGGTTCTTCGTAGAAGGTGGCCTGAGCGCCTGGATTATCCGGCATTAAAATACTCCTTTGCGTCCCTCAAGAGGTCCGCTCTTTTGCAGGCAAAGACAAGCCCAAAATCGGCAACCAGAGATCCAGGCGGTTTAGTGTGAGCTTATGGGCTATTTTAGGATCACGCCCAGCCTTACAGAGCAGGGTTTCGGTATC
>NZ_JBYCKP010000514.1:0-3197 GCF_057473445.1 Acidithiobacillus sp. TH-A36
CGATTTAAGAGGGCTGGAAAACACCTCTCCAGAGGATCTGAAAAGAGTTCTGCAAAACGCCAAAGTCAAAATCGTTTTTGAACTGGATGCAGAAGATGAAAATGCCTCTGTAAGCAAATCGCATACAGAAGAAGAAATCTTGGCGATGTTTCCAGCTTTGACCAGGGGAAGCAATCCCGGTGCTGATTATTACCTGAACATGATGCTTTCCGGTTACAGGCTGCTCTGTGCAGCCCTGGAAAAAGGCGGTTATTCGGTCGCAGACGAAGACATAGTAAACATCTTGATTCGTGCTGAAGTGATAGAAAACGTGCCCGTCTGGAAGGGTATATCGGGCACTCAGGAAGGACATGATCTGGATGCCTTTCTGGACAAGCTCAGAGCCGAGACAGGCGCAGGATTCCGAGTAACGGAAGGCAAACTAAAGGATTGTTTTGGAGGATTCGCTGGGCGATTGGCTTTGCATTCTGCCTCGCTTAATGGGAAGGCAGAACAACAGCAGGTTGTTCATGCGGAATAACTGCAGTGCATTTTTTCAAGAAAGGAGAACGCGATGTCACAAGCAATTCGTACTGTAGGTGTTGGGCTTCTGGGCGCTGGATGGCTGGCAATGCACTTTCAAGCGGAATTTGTTTCTTTAGTTGGAAACGGGAACTCGCCCATCATTAGAAATCTGGCAGCATTACAGGCCGATTCTCCATTAGTGGCCCACATTACCGGAGCGGGACTGTATTTGCCTGCTATCTTCATTCTCGGTTGTCTGGGTGCCGGATTATTAGCTGCAGGTATGGTGTATCCATTTCTGGAGAATGCGATTGCGGAGCCGTTAGAGATTGTTGGTCACTTTATCGGCAAATCGTATTCTTCAGCCACTAATAAATCGGATCAATCGGCACGCTTCGCTAAAGCTAAGTGATTACTGTCAACTACCCCGTCCTGAAGGGCGGAGCTTGCAGGGCAGTACGCAGGCTCGGTTGACCAGGGAAAGCGGTAATCAACCCGCTACGTTTGTAACAGGTCGTCAAGACCCACTCCGGGATGCTTCCTTAGTCCCGGACACTGGAAGGAAGTGGATTCATGCTGGCGAAAGGTAAAGCGCCGAAGGCCATTTCCGCGTGTGTAAAAGCACGGAGCCGGTTGCAGACATTCCCGAAGGGAGACCCTTGCAGGGAGCAATCCCGAATAGGGCGTTACAAGCGTCCGTAAGGATGCAAAGGAGAGGTTGAATGGCTGTATTTGTTTTGGACAAGAGAAAGAAACCGCTGATGCCGTGCTCGGAGAAACGCGCACGGATACTGCTGGAGCGTGGCCGGGCGCGGGTGCATCGCATGGTCCCGTTCACCATCCGGCTGGTGGATCGTTTGCAGGAAGATTCGGTCCTGCAACCCCTGCGCCTGAAAGTGGCTCCGGGCAGCAAAACCACGGGGCTGGCTCTGGTGCGGGAACAGGAAACAGAGGATGCCAATACAGGCGAGATCATTCGCACGCTGGCCGTGGTCATGCTGCTGGAATTGCAGCACCGGGGCCATGCCATCAGCAAGGCGCTGAAACAACGGCACGGGCATCGGCGGTTTCGTCGGAGCAAGCTCCGCTATCGTCCGGCGCGATTCCTGAACCGCAAGAGGCCTGCGGGCTGGCTGGCACCGTCCCTGCGACATCGGGTGGATACGGTTACAGCATGGGTGTCTCGCTTGCAGCGTTGGGCACCCATATCCGCCCTGTCCACCCTGCTGCATCGCTTTGATACCCAGGCTTTGCAGAACCCGGAGATCTCTGGCGCGGAGTACCAGCACGGCACCCTGTTCGGCTACGAGGTCCGCGAGTATCTGCTGGAGAAGTGGGGCCGGAAGTGTGCGTATTGTGATGCAGAGCATATCCCGCTGACCATCGACCATATCCACCCCAGAAGCAAGGGCGGCAGTGATCGGGTATCGAACCTGACACTGGCCTGCGTGCCCTGCAACCAGCGCAAGAACAATCAGGACGTGCGGGACTATCTGGCCCACGACCCCAAGCGTCTGGCCCGTATCGAGGCACAGCGCAAGGCTCCTCTGAAAGATGCCGCTGCGGTCAACAGCAACCGCTGGGCACTGTTCAACCGCCTGAAGGATACCGGCCTCGATCTGGAAGTCGGCACCGGAGCGCGGTGCAAGTGGAATCGCAAGCAGCACGATATGCCCAAGGCACACAGTCTGGATGCCGCCTGTATCGGCACTGTGGACGGAATAGCACATTGGCAACAGCCCGTGCTTCGCATCAAGGCCACCGGGCGCGGCAGCTACCAGCGCACACAGCTCACGAAATACGGTTTTCCGCGTGGACACTTCATGCGGAGCAAAAGCGCATTCGGGTTTCAGACGGGAGATAGGGTCAAGGCCGTGGTCACTTCTGGCAAGAAAGTGGGCACTTATCTGGGCCGCGTCAATATTCGCGCCAGTGGCAGTTTCGCCATCCGGACAGCTACCGGAATGGTACAGGGCATTCATCACCGTTTCTGCACTCTGATTCAGCGGGCAGACGGATATGGGTATTTCTGGGACAAGATAGCGACATCACAAGGAGATGCGGGAATGGGGCGGTCATCGACCGCCGCGCTATCCCTCCCCGGCATAAATGCTGGGGATTCCCGCGCAACAGGTTGAATCCAAAACGGAAAAAGGACTGGAAAAGAGCACTGATCTTTAGTGCTGCTTTTCTGTTTGCATCTCCGGCTCTGGCCTCTGGCGCACAGGTCGCAACCATGTGCCCGGATGCCGGAATTTTTAAGGAACTGATCGGCGGTGTGTGCTGGTCAGCCATGTTCCCGCTGCGCGTGGCCGGCATGACCTGGTTCGGAGGTAATTCCGGCGTGCCTAATGGTGCGGCTTCAGGGGCTACCTGCATCTGCGGTGGAAGTCTCAAGCATTTGCAGCTCCCCACTATCGGTATCCAGATTGGATACTGGCAGCCATCCATGTTGATCGAGGCGGTATCCCATCCCTTTTGCTCGCCGGTTCTGGGAGGCGTCAGCCTGGATCCGAGTTCGACGGTCGGGAACCAGTGGACCGGTTCCTGGGGCGGCGATGTCGGAAATGGCGTCACGACAGCACAGCACAACAGTACCTTTTTCAATGTTCAGCTCTGGACTTTTCCGCTGATCACCATGATGCAGCTCGCAGACATCCCGGATTGCAATACTGGCTACCACGGGATGAATC
>NZ_JBYCKP010000515.1:0-1711 GCF_057473445.1 Acidithiobacillus sp. TH-A36
GGCATTCGGTCGCGCAGATTTACGGAGCCATGCCGCCGGAAGTCCGCCGCGAAGAAGCCCGTCGCTTCCGTGCGGGGGAGGCCGCTATCCTGGTCGCCACGGATGCGGTGGCTATGGGCCTGAATTTGCCAGCGCATACGGTCGTTATTGGCGAAGGCGAAAAGTACAATGGCCGCATCAGTACCACCGTACCCAAACCGTTAATTCGGCAGATTGCTGGACGGGCAGGGCGGTACGGCCATCACGATGTGGGTCATGCCGCTGGCGCTGATGCCGCCATTCACCGGCAAATCCAGAAAGCGCTCAACAAAATGGATAGCGCCATTGATTTCCCCGCTATTTTTGCCGCGCCCACCCGGACCTGGATTGCCCGCGCCATGGATGCAGCGCCAGACATTGGCGTGCATGACTTGCTCATTGCCTGGCAGAAAACGCTCAAAGGTTCTGAGTGGTTCACCTGCATGGATCTCACTGAAACGCTGGATAAAGCCCATATCATGGACACTCTGGCGGGTTCTAATCGCTTGTCCATGGCCGAGCGCCTACAAATCCTGACGGCACCTGTCGATGCACGGGCTGGCCAGATGCAACATTTCCGGAGGATGGTTACCGCGATTCTGGAACAGCGGGCCTATCCCTCTCCTGCATGCAGTGGAACGCGGGCGCGGACGGAAGAACTGGAATCGGACTACAAGCATCTCTCGCTGTATTGCTGGTTTCATTACCGTTATCCGCAAATTTTTCCCGAAATACACCGAGCCACGGGGGAAAGGGAACGTTGCGTCCGGCAACTGATTGTCCAAATTCGCCAGGGTCTGAAACGTCACTGCAGAAGTTGCGGAAAGACGCTCCCCGCCCAAAGTGCTTACGGAATTTGCGAAAGATGTTACCGATCGCAGCGGGAATGATGACGGTGGCTAACAAGACGCAGTTTTGGAAAATCTGGAGTGATACAGATACAGCGCGAGCGCGCCGGGAACGTGCAAAAACCAATGCGCTGTCTGCGGCTGGTTGCGCCACAAAAAAATAATTTGGCATCGCCGGTAGATGTAGACGCACCGTTCACGGCCTGCGGATACACAAACAGTTTCCTATTTTCTGAAATATGAGGTGCAACTGATGAGTAATACGATCGATATGCTGGAAAGTGGTATGGCTGGTCCGAAACCTGTTATGGAAAGAGAAAAGTCCATTGGTATGGAATCCTGTTACACGGTGCACATGCCACTAGGTACATGGTTCGCCATATTGGATAATCCGCGCCAACGGGATACGGAAGAGCATGCCCGCAAAGCTGCTCGTGAACACCTGCGGGCGCCTAATCCCACACACCGTAGTGTGAGTGCCGCGTGTCTGCCGAGTGGAAAAATGGTGAAACTCGACGGGCACACCCGGACTTTTCTTTGGGCATCGGGAAAGCTGGAGGCGCCAGCGGATGGTACGGTGACGGTGACGGTTTATCCCGTACACGACATGGAAGAGGTCAAAGATCTGTTTGACACCTTTGATAACCGGTTAGCGGTGATGACGACCCAGGACCGTTTGGCAGGTGGAAAACGTGAGCATGCCCTGGAATTGCATTCCAGTTGTTTGTCTGGAACTGCTTTACATGCGACTTCACTGAAAATCTGCGATGCCATTGCGACACAAGGGATACTGCAGGTCCAAAAACCCGATCCAGAGCATGTGATTATCGGGCGCTGGAAGCCGG
>NZ_JBYCKP010000516.1:0-1063 GCF_057473445.1 Acidithiobacillus sp. TH-A36
TTCCCCAGGATGAGCAGG
Source organism: Acidithiobacillus sp. TH-A36 (assembly GCF_057473445.1). Lineage (NCBI taxonomy): Bacteria > Pseudomonadati > Pseudomonadota > Acidithiobacillia > Acidithiobacillales > Acidithiobacillaceae > Acidithiobacillus > Acidithiobacillus sp. TH-A36. The sequence goes on from NZ_JBYCKP010000516.1 coordinate 19, forward strand.
CCATGAACGAAGTTGTTTATGACGCGCCAACCGAAGCTGATAAAAGGGTCAGAATTGGAGTCCCCTCCGGCAGAGATTAACGCCGCAATGCGAGAGGCGAGACCCGTAGCCCGATTCCAGGACCCCATCACATCTATGGCACAAGAGTCTTCTGGATGGGCGGGATGGAAATAGGCAAAACGTTCTGGCGTCCCAATGCGTCCACAGGCTTTTTGCGCATTTTCCTTGAGCTCTTTGTCGCCTTTGGGATCGATGATAATGACGGGCTCATCCCGTTCGATGGCCTGACTGATGAGCAGATCGTAAAGACGGGTTTTGCCGGCGCGCGTGGTACCGAGAATCAAGGTTTGACCTTTCAGGGCATCCAGAGGCAGAAAGATGTCTCTTTCCTGACCCAGCGCGTGTATCCAGGCTTTCCCCAGAAATTCGCCTTGATCGTCGGTCTCATAGGCTTTGAGCGGTTCAATCAGCGGGGCGCCGGGTCCCAATAAGTAATACATGCTTTCGGCGGCTTTTTTATTCCAGCGAAAACCGCGCCCGTACCAGACCGCTTGATGCTCGCGGGCGTACTGATAGACCGTATTGGCGCTTTCACGGTCCATGAACCAGAGACCGCCGTTTTGCCGGATATTGAGCAGTTTTTGACGATAGACCTGACCGATTTTATAGCGATTCCAGGAGAAATAACCCGCAACGCCCGCGCTGATGAATAGGGGCGATAAAGGAATCCCTGTCAGCAAACCCAGGGATAGACCACTCAGGCCGGCCGCCGCCCAGGCCGCCGACGCATGCAGTTCATAGGCCGGACGGAAAGGGATTTCGTAAGGAGCGACCTTGGATTGATATTGTGTTTTACGCTGCAGTAGGGCCATGACCTGGTTTCCTCTTAGCTGGGTATATCACTATCCAGACGCAACAACAGACCACCGCCCTCAGAGCCGCCCGGTCCAATGGTGCAGTCCCGCAAAAAGCGTTCTGGACAGGGATCATCCGGGAATTGTCTGGACAGGGTTTCCACGACCCATTCCAGGGGGATAAACCAGTA
>NZ_JBYCKP010000517.1:0-5083 GCF_057473445.1 Acidithiobacillus sp. TH-A36
CAACTGTCCGGCAGCGCGATGTCAGAACCCTACCTGCTTCATCCCGCTTTGCTCGACGGCGCCATGCAGTTATTTGTGGATTTTCTGGCGCAAAGTCCGGTTCCGGCGGGCTGGGCTTATGTTCCCGTGCGTTTTGCCGGGCTCAGCGTCTTTGTACCGGGAACGCAGAAGCTGCGGGTTGTGGTCGAAGTTCTACGCCACTCTCCCCAGTCGCTGCTGGCCCGCCTCAGCTTTTGGGGAGAAGCTGGCGAACTCGTCGCCTGCTGCGACAGCCTGCGTTTACGCCGGGTGCGGTTGCAGAAGCCGGAAAGAGAAAAGCTCCGCTATGTCCAGTCGGTGCTGCGCCCCGTACCGCGTCCTGAACATCAGCATTTTGTCGCAGAACTGGATCAGCCGCGTATCCACAGCATTTTTGCCCGGCATCAGTCCGGACAACCCGCTTTGCAGCTTTATGCGCAAGAATATTCGCCACTGATTCATACCCTGTTACAGACTTACGCCGCAGAATCAGCAGGCCACAGTGACCCGGAAGTGGCGGCGCACGATATCTGGCAAATGCTTTTACAGGATTATCCCGAGTTTTTCCCGATTACCCTGGCGGTTGGCCGATATGGGCTGGGTACCCAAGGTGAAGCTGCTGAGGATGCTCCCGACGGCTCTTTGCTGGCAGACCTGATGCCGGTATTGATGGATACCCTCAGCCCTTCACTGGTGCTTTGTCTGCAAGATCTGCAAAACCAGTGTCTACAGCAGTTATCTGCTGCGCAAACATTGAATTTCATGGAAATTTGCAGTGGCGAACCGGAAGCACTCGCGCTCTGGGCAGAAAATACCGACCCGCGCATATCCCTATGGCGGGCTTATGCATCGGAAGACGTCGAAACCCGGGAAGACAAACCCTGGCAGTCCGTGCTAATCACTACAACTCCTTGCGCAGCCATGCATTTGATCTGGTTGCGTCTGGATGCCGCGCTGTCGGAACATCATTGGCAGATGCTGGAATTTGCCGAGCGCTGCCTGGTACCCGGCGGGTTGTTGCTGGTCCAGGGAGTGGAACCCGAAAACTGGTGGAGTGAAGTGGATCCTGCGGCAAGTGCTCTCCCCTCGCGAACGCAGATTCAGGACTGGCTGGAGCAGCGCGGCATCGCCCTGAGTCTGGCTTTGACACCAGACGAAGCAGCGGGAGCTTATGGCTTTATTGCCCGTAAAAGCCTGGAGCAGTCAGCATTCCTTGAACAGATCCGTACCGAACCGGCTGCTGCGGTACTGCTCTGCAGCAGCCCCGACCATAATGGGGTAGAGAGCGTTGCCGCCTGTTTACTGGAAAACGCCCTGGCGGCCCAGGGGTTGGAATGCCGGCATTTGCCCTGGCCGGTGGAGGGGACGTCGCCGCCATTCACTGCATCTGCTGAAGTCAAGCCGATAGCCGGAATGATTTTTCTGCCGGATTTTGCGGATGGAGAGGATCTGTCAGCAGAAGGCGTATCAGCCGCCAGCAGGCTGCGCATGGACTGCGAACGCTTACAACAGGCGGGACTCTGGTGTCTGCGTCAGGACCCGGTCATCCCCTTGCTACTGTTGAGTGATGGCGGTTTGGGAGGGGCTGCTTCTGCGACTGCCTTCGGCGCCATACACAGTCTGGGACAGGCTGGTCTGTGTGGTTTTGCCCGCAGTCTGCAAAACGAATGGCCAGAGCTGAAGTTGCGCATTGTGGATTGGGGGCAGGGGAGTCCCGAGACCGTACAAATGGTTGTTACAGAATACCTGAGCCCCGGTCCTGAAACCGAGCTTCTGCTGGATGTTCAGGGCGGACGCTATATTTTGCAGGTGCAGGAAGGCACTGCCCCGGAATTACAGCCGGCTAGTCATGATAATCCGCAAACCCCGACGCAACCCGTTCAGCCCGTACCCATCCAGCAACTCCAATTTTCCCTGCCCGGCCAGCTCCGTCATCTGCAGTGGGTAGACGTGCCAGAGCAGACCCCCGGGGCGCATGAAGTGGAAATTGCCGTAGACAGTACCGGGCTTAATTTTCGCGATGTCATGTATGCCCTGGGTCTGCTGGCGGATGAAGCCCTGGAAAACGGTTTCTCCGGTCCCACGCTGGGCCTGGAATTTGCGGGCAGAATCCGGCGGGTAGGGGCTGCTGTGACGCAATGGCAGGTAGGCGACGCAGTGCTGGGCTTTGCCCCGGCCAGTTTCAGCACGCGCCTGATCACGTCGGAGCAGGCCATTACCCGCATCCCCGAAGGCCTGTCCATGCGTGCCGCCGCCACCATTCCCACGGTTTTCCTGACCGCCTGGTATGCGTTGCACACGCTGGCCCAGTTGCAGACTGGCGAAAAAGTCCTCATTCACGGGGCTGCCGGTGGGGTGGGCATTGCCGCCATCCAGATAGCCCAGCATTTGGGGGCGGAAATTTATGCTACGGCAGGCTCGCCGCAAAAACGCGATTTTCTGCGTCTGTTGGGGGTTCAGCACATTTATGACTCGCGCAGCCTGGATTTTGCCGACGCCATTCTGGCCGATACCCAAGGCGAAGGGGTAGATGTTCTGCTGAACAGCCTGTATGGCGAGGCGGTCCTGCGCAATCTCCAGATACTCAAACCCTTCGGACGTTTTCTGGAACTGGGAAAACGCGATTTTTACGAAAACAATGCCATTGGCCTGCGACCCTTCCGCAATAATCTCAGTTACTTCGGCATTGATGCCGATCAGCTCCTGAAAGGTCGACCGCAACTCACCCAGACCCTCTTTACGGAAATCATGTCCCGTTTCGAGGCGGGAGACTTCTTCCCGCTGCCCGCTACCCGTTTCCCTGCCTCCCGAGTCACCGATGCCTTCCGGCACATGCAGCAGGCCCGCCAGATCGGTAAGGTGGTGGTCGAGATGAGCGCACCCTATCTGCCCCATGCGCCCCGATCCGAAGCGGCTTTGCGCTTACAACTCAATGGGGAAGCGGCTTACCTGATTACCGGGGGGCTGGGTGGCTTTGGCCTCGCGACAGCACAGCGGCTGGTGGAGCGTGGTGCCAGAAAGCTGGTGCTGGTCAGTCGCAGCGGTCAACCTGACCCGGCTGCCGACCTCATCCTCAATGGCTTACGCACGCAAGGCGTGCAGGTCCACGCCTGGTCCTGCGATGTCCGCGAAAGCCCTCAGGTACAGATGCTCATCCAGCGTATCACCCGGGAAGTCGGTCCCCTGCACGGCATCATCCACGCGGCTGCCGTCATCGAAGACGCCCTGGCCCAGAATCTCGACGCGGAGCTGATGGATAAAGTTGTCCAGCCCAAGGTGGCCGGTGCCTGGAATCTGCATCAGGCCAGCCTCAATCAGCCCCTGGAGTTTTTTGTCCTCTATTCCTCCATCACCACCCTACTCGGCAATCCGGGGCAGGCGCATTATGTGGCGGCCAACAGCTGGATGGAGGCTTTCGCGCAATGGCGGCGTCAGCAGGGGCTGGCCGCTCTGGCCATTCTCTGGGGAGCCATTGCCGATGTGGGGTATTTGACCAGACACGAAAAAACCCGTGACTTATTGCAGCAACGTCTGGGTGGAGCCGCATTGACTGCCAGTACCGCCCTGGATGTGCTGGAAAACATGATGGTCAGTGACGCGCATGGCTGGATGGTGGCTGATCTCGACTGGCGTGCCCTTCAGCGTTTTCTGCCGGTGGCCACAAGCCCCCGTTTTGCGGCGGTTATGCCCTCTGGAAAGGCCGATGCAACGTCCAGTGATGAAGACCTGCGCAGTCACTTGCAAAGCCTGCCCACGGCCGAAGCAGAACAATTGCTGGTGGATACCGTCCGCCGGGAAGTCGCCCAGATTCTGCGCCTGTCAGCAGATAAAATCACGCCCGATCAGAATCTCAGTCAACTCGGTCTCGACTCGCTCATGGGCGTTGAACTGGTCCTGGCTTTGGAAGAACGTGTGGGTGTCAAATTACCCGCTTTTCTGCTCAGTGAGGGGCCAACTCCCTTGCGTCTGGCGCGGCGTTTGGTGCAGTCTTTGAGTAACGACCCAGAACAACAGTATGTTCCGGGTGCCGCAAGCATTACCCGTGAACAGCTGGAAGCCCAACACGGTGTTACCTGAGACCGGAAAATGACCAAAGCTGATCGTAGTATCGCCGCCCAGTTCAAGGAAAAGCTCATCCAGAAAGGTCTGGAACAGCGCCTGCAAAAAATACAGGCGGCCCCCGCGCCCGGGGCCAAAATTGGCGGAGCGGAAATTCCCGAAGCTTTCACCCGCTTTGATCGCCAACCCGGTTATCAGCAAGTGCATCTCATGCAGGAAAGCGCGGAGCGCTTTGGCGTCAAAAGCCCCTTTTTCCATGTGCACCAGGGCACTGCCGGGGCGCATAGTGCCATCGACGGACGGCGCGTCATCAATTTTGGCAGCTACAATTATCTCGGTCTTTCCGGACATCCCGAAGTGAATGCTGCCGCTCAGGCTGCCATTGCCCAATACGGCAGTTCGGTATCTGCCAGCCGCATTGTGGCGGGTGAACGCCCCCTGCACCGGCAACTGGAACAAGCCCTGGCCAATTTTTACGGGGTCGATGATGCCCTGACTTTTGTCAGCGGTCACGCCACCAATGTCACCACCATCGGGCATTTACTGGGTGCACGTGATCTGATTCTGCACGATGAATATGCCCATAACAGCATTGTCCAGGGAGCCCTGTTGTCGGGCGCCCAACGCCTCAGTTTTCCGCATAATGATCTGAATGCACTCGAAACCCTGTTACGTCAGCAGCGGCGCAAAGCGGAGCGGGTCCTGATTGTGGTAGAGGGAATGTACAGCATGGACGGAGATTTCCCCGACCTGCCGCGCCTGATCGACCTGAAAAAAAAGCATAAGGCCTGGCTGATGGTAGATGAAGCCCATTCTTTCGGCGTCTTGGGTGCCACCGGCCGGGGCATTGCCGAGCATTTCAGTGTCAATACCCACGATGTCGATATCTGGATGGGCACCCTCAGCAAAACCCTCGCCGCCTGTGGTGGGTATATTGCCGGAGAGCAGGCCCTGATCGAATTGGTGCTGGACCGCTCAGTGTGTGCGGTGACGCACGGCGGGATGG
>NZ_JBYCKP010000518.1:0-1408 GCF_057473445.1 Acidithiobacillus sp. TH-A36
GCAGCCGGTCTGGATCCCACTTTTGTGATTGGCGGCCGGTTGAAAAGTGCCGGCACCCATGCCGCTCTGGGTAGCGGTGAATACCTGGTGGCTGAAGCCGATGAATCGGACGCCTCCTTTTTGTATCTTGCTCCGGTCATGGCCGTCGTCACCAATATTGATGCCGACCACATGGAAACCTATGGCGACAGTCTCGACAATTTGCGCAATGCCTTTTTGCAGTTTCTGCAGCGCCTGCCTTTCTACGGTCTTGCCGTTCTTTGTACTGACGAGCCCATGGTCGCCGGCCTGATTCCAGAATTACGCACCCCGGTACTGCGTTATGGATTCAGTGCAGATGCGGACCTGCAGGCCCGTAATGTGACCGTCAGGGGAGTGGGCAGTCACTTTGAAGTCTGGCGGCGGGTGGATAATGACTATGTGCACTGGCTGGATGTAGATCTGGGGATTCCCGGACAGCACAATGTACTCAATGCCCTTGCCGCCATCGGTATTGCCAGCAAGGTCGGGGTGAGTGAGCAGACCATTCGCAGTGCCCTGGAAGATTTTCGCGGGGTAGGCAGACGTTTCGAACAGGTCGGCGAGTTTGCCGGCATCACCATTATTGACGATTATGGTCACCACCCCCGCGAACTGAGCGCCACCATCAGCGCCGCCCGGGCCGTATGGCCTGATCGCCCTCTGGTAGTCGCCTTTCAACCCCATCGCTATAGCCGAACCCAGGCCTTGTTTGGCGATTTCGTCCACAGTCTGGCCTCGGCGGATCTGGTCATACTCACCGATATTTACAGTGCGGGCGAAAAAGCCTTACCCGGAGTCAGCAGTCAGGCACTCAGCGCGGCCATGCTTGCCCAGGGAATAAGCGTTCACTATTTGCCGGAGCTGCTCAATGCCCCGGCGCAGATTCGCTCACTCCTGCCTGCGAACGCGGTGCTACTCACCATGGGCGCTGGCAGCATTGCCCATTTGGCCGGTCAATGGGCTGAAGTATTTGCGGAGGCCACCCCATGATGCCGGTCATTGGTGGCCGCCTGCGCCTGGGAGAACCCATGCAGCGCCATACCAGCTGGCGGGTTGGAGGACCGGCTGATCGCTTCTATCTACCCGGCACCCTGGAAGATCTGCAAGGATTTTTAAGACATTTTGCGGTTCCTCCGCTCACCTGGATAGGGTTGGGCAGTAATGTGCTGGTACGCGATGCCGGACTGCGCGGGACCACCATCTGCCTCGCCAATACCCTGGATCAGATCGTTTTGGCAGAAAATGATCTGCTGCGGGTCGGCGCCGGTGCGGGTGCGGTAAAAATTGCCCATTTTGCAGCCAAGGCAGGACTTGCCGGCGCAGAGTTTCTGGCAGGCATTCCCGGCACCTTGGGGGGCTGCCTGAGCATGAATGCCGGCGCTCATGG
>NZ_JBYCKP010000519.1:0-3815 GCF_057473445.1 Acidithiobacillus sp. TH-A36
CCTGGGGGACGACCCAGGCGCGGGAAGGCTTGCGCCAGACCCCGCGATGCTCCTGAAAAATAGCCCGGATCGCCGCAAGATGATCGGGATCGTACTGCAGAACAAAACCCACCCGTTGACCATCATGCAATATGAATTGCAGGAGGGGGGTGACCAGAGGCTTTTGCGGAGCGGCGGGGTTCATACCGAGAAAGATACCGCAAAACGGGTGGAGAATATCGCGAAAAGTACGGGTGGATGCGTGTTTCCATAACCAAACAGGGGCGTTAATACCCCGCATATAGACCACAGCGGTTGCACTCGCATCAAAGCCATCGGACACACCTGAGTGCCTCATTATTTTCAAGCAGGGCAGGGGGGTCCCCCGCAGGGCATCGGCCAGCCGGTGCAGCGCGCCTAGCATGGTGCTACGATGTATTTATCCTGTAACACATGAGGGCAACGCCATGAGCGAGTCTACCTTTACTTTCCGGGTCGATGAAGCACTGAAATCCGAGTTCTCCACCGCAGCCAAAAACCGCGATCGCAACGCCGCGCAGCTCCTACGCGACTTCATGCGCGACTTCGTTCGGCAGCAGCAGGAAGCCGCCGAGCATGACGCTTGGTTTCGTCGCCAGGCGCAAATCGGTCTTGACTCAGCCAATGCCGGCAATCTGATCCCAGCGGCCGAGGTCGAAGCAAAGTTCGCGGTCAAGCGGGCAGCAACACGCCGCCGACTTGAAGCCTCCGCCGAATGATGGCGTTGTTCTGGACGCCAGAGGCGACACAAGACCGCGACGAAATCTATGACTACATTGAGGCCGACAACCCAGCCGCCGCATTGGCCCTTGATGAACTGTTTGCAGAAAAGGCCGGGCGTTTGCTCGATCATCCCGGCATCGGTCGGCCTGGTCGCGTCGCAGGCACTCGCGAGCTAGTGGTCCATCAGAATTACGTCCTGATCTATGACGTTGCTGGCGACCTGGTGCGCGTGCTGCGTGTGCTACACGCTACCAGGCAGTGGCCACCCTTGCGCGTTTCATTCGCTCTTACATAGGCGAACAGGACTGCGCTGTCCTCGATGCCCAATCGTCGTTTTCCAGCTAAAGAAGGCATGTAGTTCTCGTGATTTGTCGCCATACAGCTAATATTATGGCGTTAATGTCGCAAAATGGCTCATTTAACGATTATAGGCGGTCTATCATGATCACAGTGAGACGCCCATGATCAGCCTTGATACGGTTTGACCCATCCTCACAACCGGACCAACAGCTTCTATCCGTCAGGACGTAGGATGCCGGATACAGGTTCTTCCACAGGGCCCCTACTCAAACCAAAAAACAGCGATGCGGAGCATGGATAACCGGCATCACCGTTTTTCATGAATTTGTCGTTAATCATCCATTTATGGTACTTTATGCGCAACAGTATTCTATAGATGGATAATAAACAGGGTGAAGCCATTAGCCAAAAACGCCTTGCCGCCCAAGGTGCGCAAATCTCTCAAAAAACTGGGGGAGGATTTGCGTACCGCGCGCTTGCGCAGAAATATCACGGTGGCCCAACTCGCCGAGCGCGCCGGGGTATCCCCCGGAACCATATTGCGGCTGGAAAACGGAGATCCCGGGGTGGGCATGGGTACATTGACGCTGACCTTATGGCTTCTGGGGTTGAATGATCGCATGATGCAACTAGCGGATGAGACGAAAGATGGTATTGGTCTTGCCCTAGAGGCAGAGCAGCGGCGGAAACGGGCGAGAAAAATCGTCTTCAAGGCGCAGTAATCCAGGATGTTAGCGTGAAACACGAAGATGCAGTGCACGTTTTCCTGGATGTTGCAGGAAATCCTCACCTGTTAGGTAGATTCTGGTGCCATTATCGGGGTGGCCATGAAAGCACATCGTTCGAATACGACAACGCATGGTTGACCAGTCAGATCGGGTTTCCCATCGATCCTGAGTTACCGCTACTCCCCGGCGTATATCATTCTCCGTCGCTTTTTGGTGTGTTCTCTGATGCCGCACCAGATCGATGGGGTCGGCTGTTGATGCGCAAAGGAGACCCGTCAAAACGACCGCTATTCACGTCAGATTATCTGTTGCGTGTGGATGACGGCTTACGCATGGGAGCTTTGCGGTTCCGTGTTGGCAATGGTCCTTTTTTGGCGGCCGAATCTCGGGTTCGCGTTCCGCCATTGACTGAGCTGCCGAGGCTGGTCGCTGCGGCGCAAAGGTTGGACGCAGGCAATAATGACCGGGAGATGGAGGATATCCGGTTGCTGTTGCGACCGGGCGCCTCGCTGGGTGGTGCCCATCCTAAAGCCGCCGTTATGGATAAAGAAGGATCCTTATGGATCGCCAAATTTCCCGGCGTTCACGCGGAAGACCGCTACCGTTCTCATTGGGAATACCTGTCCGTTCACTTGGCCAGACAAAGCGGTATTCACGTCCCCGATTATCGGCTGCTTCATTTGGCGGGCAATACGAGCGTTTTTTTAACGCGGCGATTCGATCGGGACGCCATTGGGCACCGCATACATTATGCGTCCGCCATGACCCTCCTCGGCGCACGCGATGGCGATACGCGATCTTATGAAGAAATAGCGGAATCGTTACGCGAACTGGCAGCTCCCGCAGAAGATGTACGGGAGCTATGGCGCCGCATGGCTTTTTCAGTATTGGTCAGCAACGTAGACGACCACCTGCGGAATCATGGCGTGCTCTGGTCGCCAGCGGCAGGATTCCGCCTGTCTCCCGCTTTTGATATCAATCCTTCGCCGCCGTCTCACGACCGGACCACGCATGGCACCACCCTACGGGTCGACGGGACAAGCACGATGGATTTCACGTCGATATGGGCGGCTGCTGGCGATTTTTTATGGAAAGAAGCCAACGCCCGCGCGGCGGTGCGACAGATGGCACAGGCGGTTGCAAACTGGGCGGAAGAAGCGAAAAAAGCGGGCATTCCCAAAGCGGAGGTGGAGCGATGGAGAGGCGCATTTGCGCATGAAGACTTTGATGCGGCGATGGATATAGGCCTGAAATAGTAGCCACTGCAGGGGCGTTTTACTTGCCGCCGCAATCATCGGGTAAATACGCTCCTCACTCCAGCAAATGCAGATATCGGCTGGTCACCACTATACTATTATGCCCCATGTTGGCCTGTACCTGGCGCAAATCCATGCCCTGCGCGAGCCACAGACTGGCGGCGGTGTGCCGTAACAGATGGGGTCCGACCTGCGGCTTATGAATCGCGGTGCGCTCAATCAGTCGCCGGATCACCAGGTACATGAATGCGGCACTTAAAGGTTTACCCTGATCGGTCAGAAACAGGGTATCCGCCGGGGACTGAATCCTACGCCTGGCGGTGAGCCAAAGCTCCATAGACTCGGCAGGCGGGGGAGGGAAGCGCACCAGTCTTTCCTTGTTACCTTTACCGATGACGCGCAGGCGTCCGGAGAGATAACCGTTCAGGGCATCGAGCCTGAAGCTGGCCGCTTCATGGGCACGCAATCCTGTGGACAGTAAAAAATCGACCAGCGCCGCATCCCGATAGCCGGCAATGGTTTCAAACCGCTTGACTTCAGTGCGGAGCTGGTCGATCTCCGCATGATCGAGAACCGGAGGCAGACGATGGGGTTTGGCACCACCGCGTCCCCCGCGACCGCCCTGGCCCCCCGTGAGGGCCCGTTCAGCGCGTTGCCGGACTTTTTCCGCGCGGAGCACTCTGGCCGGGTTAAAGGGGAAGTCCCGTGTTTTTTGCAGCCAGTCAAAAAACAGCATGAGGGCAGAGTATCGGACCATCTGTGTAGAAACCGGTGCGATGCCGTTTTTAGA
>NZ_JBYCKP010000520.1:0-1169 GCF_057473445.1 Acidithiobacillus sp. TH-A36
GCCTTTACTCTGGTTGCCACCGTGTTGATCTCCATGATCGTCGCACTGACGCTCTCTCCGATGTTGTCCAGCAAGGTTTTAAAACCCACCAAAGAACATGGTTTCGAGCACTTCATCGAACAGCGTTTTGCAGGCTTACGCGGCTTTTATGATCGACTTCTCCACGGTAGCCTGCATTTCGTGCCAGTCACCATGCTCTTTGCCATTGTCGTATTCGGCAGCATTTACTTCCTGTTCTCCACTTCCAAATCAGAACTGGCACCACAGGAAGATCAGGGCATTATTTTTGATGCCGCTACCGGAGCTCCAACTATCACTCCAGATCGCTTGGTTGATTATGGACAGCAGATACTCAAGATCTTCGATAAGTGTCCGCAGTACAAATCGGTCTTTATGATAACCGGCGTATCAGTAGGTAGTGGTGGTGCCAACAATAGCATGTGGTCTGGTATAAATCTGACCAATTGGTCCGATCGTTCAGTCACTGCCATGCAGATTCAGCCCAAATTGCAGCAGCAATTGCAAAGCGTACCTGGACTGCAGATCGCAACCTTTCTACCGCCACCTTTACCAGGATCTGCGGGCGGCCTGCCGGTACAATTTGTTCTGCAGAGTCCCGGCAGCTACGACAAAATCGATCAGGTGGCGGATCAGGTCATAGCCAAGGCCTACCAAAGTGGCATGTTCTTCTATGTGACTAAGGACTTGCGCATTGACAATCCGGAACTGGTGCTGAAAATCCATCGCAATATTGCCGCCAATTTGGGTTTGACCATGGCGGAAATTGCCCAGGATCTGCAACCTTTGCTGGGCGGCAACTATGTCAACCGCTTTGACATGCAGGGACGCAGCTACAAGGTTATTCCCCAGGTGCCGGACAAGTTCCGCACAGACCCGGAGGCCCTCAAGGACTATTATATTGCCACGGCAACGGGTCAAATGGTGCCCCTGTCAACAGTCGTATCCATCGAAACCAAGGTTGAACCCCAGTTTCTGCCGCAGTTTCAACAGCTCAACTCAGTCACCATTCAGGCGGTTCCCAAGCCGGGAGTAACCATGGGGCAGTCCCTGGACTTCTTCCGGAGCACGGCTGAAAAAATCATGCCCAAGGACTTTTCGGTCAATTACGCCAGCCAGTCGCGCGAGTACATGCAGGAAAGTGGTGGATT
>NZ_JBYCKP010000521.1:0-1123 GCF_057473445.1 Acidithiobacillus sp. TH-A36
CGGGCAGACTGTGTCCAGGTCGGCGTGCCGCGTCAATGAATCGCCTCTGCGGGAATGCGGGGAGGTTTCGTGCCACCACAAGTCCACTCGACCGTTCTCGCTGACAACTGAGGAGCGGCAAGATGGCTGCTCCGAGACCTTCGGCAACAAGCATCTTCATGGTTTCTGTGCCGAGTTCGTGGCCCCTCGGTAGAATGAGCGTCAATTGGTCTTCTTGAAACCTGAGTTTAAAAACGCAGTAACCATCAACAATCCGTCCATTTCGGGACCTGCGTATCCGTTTTTGTACGGTATGATTCAAGAAAAAGGAATGCAAGGTGGGAAAAATGTTTCCTGGACTTAAAGAAGAATGGGGTTCAAGTTTTTCCTAAAAACGGACCAACATTGAAGGCTCTACTCACTGGCACTGTGAAAGCATGTGTCATCCAAGACACGGCATTGCTTCAAGCCGAGCTAAAGGGTGAACCAGTGAAAATGGTCTATTCGCAGTCTGGGGTCTACGCTCTTGCTGGGGTTCTCGGCATTGACAAGGATGGACCCAATGTGAGTGCCGCCAAGAAGTTCGTAGAGTTTGCTCTGTCCAAAGCCGGTCAAGACGTTATGCGAAATCCCAAGAATGGCGGATCGGACTCTTACCCAAGCCAACGTGTCGAATTCAAACCGTTTTCAGCCTTAATTTCCTATGATACTTATTTCTGGTGTTGGTCTAATCCCGCTATGAATATTTCAGGTTTTATATTCTGTTATTTATCTTCTTGAACAGGTGACCGTTAAACATTTTCTCACGAAACGCGACCTGAGCCGACCCGTGCTGAATGTAGAATTATTCTGTTGAGTCTATATAAAGCAGTTGCTCTTGAGCACATCAATAGAGTATGGTAGAACTGGAAAATATCAAAAAGTTCTGTGGTTGTCATCATGGGCCGTCGCCGTCTACCCATGAATGTGGTATCGTCATATTGTTCTAGGTCGCCATGAGGCTTCTTGCCGTCATGCCCATGAAGCGCGTTCCCTGTCACTTTGCCAAGTCCCCACCCCCGCGTCTATAAAATCATCGAGGTGACCTTTTGTGCAGGATATAGAAAAGTTGAGGGGACTCCTGGTCCGTCTTGGCTCCTCTCCG
>NZ_JBYCKP010000522.1:0-1644 GCF_057473445.1 Acidithiobacillus sp. TH-A36
CGAATGCCGGCATCCTTGAAGGTGACTTCGTAGGAGAAAATACCCGGCAGTTCCAGGGTGCTTTCTTTCAGAGTCTTGCCTTCACAGGTTACACTGACTTTGGCGCTGCCCTGACCTTCGAGCATGGCCTGAATCCGGAAAGGATGTCCGGCGACGCGACGGTAGACCTGAGGATCGCGATTGGCGTTGTATTGCAGGTTGTTTAGTTTGACCATCTTGACGAGTTTGTTGCTCATGGTTGCCCCTTATTAATCACACTATAAAATGAATTATACACGCATTTAGCTAAAACTCTTTTATCCTAGACGAAAATCTCCCGGAGTGGTAGCGGGTTTCGCCGAAAAACCGATCAGGAGTGATGATGACCGAGTCAACACAGTTAATTACGGCACTGGATGCCGCCCATGAACGTATTGAAGCACTAGCCAAACAACAAAGCGCAGGAATGCCCTTGCCCGAATTGCTGGCAGCGGGCATTGCCGAAGCGCAGGCCATGTTGCGCATTATGCTGGAAAACGAGCATAAGCCTTATGCCAGTGATGCGGATTTGCTGGAATTGTGGAAAACCCTGGTGAAGGGCAAGCCCCACTGGAATACCATTCGCGATAATTGTCGTGAACTGATTTACTACCAGAATTGTCTGAAAGCGGAGCGTCAGGATGCACTGCCCGCCCAGCCTGAGCGGATGGTGATTCATACCCTGCGTCACATATTTCTGTATTTACGTAGTCATGCCGAACAAAATCAAGAGGGTTGAGTAATGAGTGAAATGATTATCCAGGAACCTTTTTACCAACCCGTAGCCAATGAAGTCGGGGTGTTTATGGCGGCCTGGAGCCGCCGTTTGCCGGTCATGCTCAAAGGCCCGACGGGCTGCGGCAAAACCCGCTTTCTGGAACATATGGCCTGGCGCCTCAAGCGGCCCCTGATTACCGTAGCCTGCCACGAAGATCTGACCAGTTCAGACCTGGTCGGACGCTTTCTCATTGAAGGAGATGCCACGGTCTGGCAGGACGGACCCTTGACCAAAGCGGTGCGTGAGGGGGCGATCTGCTATCTGGATGAAATTGTCGAAGCGCGGACCGACACGACGGTCGTGATCCATCCGCTGACGGACCATCGCCGCCATCTGCCCATTGAAAAGCTGGGCACGGAAATCAGTGCGCATCCCGATTTCATGCTGGTCATTTCCTACAATCCCGGTTATCAGACGGTTTTGAAAGATCTTAAACCCTCGACCAAACAGCGTTTTGTGGGTATGAATTTTACCTATCCCCCGGCCGAGGTGGAAACCCGGATTGTCATGAAAGAGGCGGGGCTGGATGAATCCCGCTCCAAGGCCCTGGTGGCGGCAGCAGATAAAGCCCGGAATCTCAAGGATCAGGGTCTGCAGGAAGTGACTTCGACGCGCGCGCTGATTTACGCTGGAGCGTTGATGGTGGCGGGACTGGAATCCCTGGAAGCCTGCACCATGGCGATCATCAACCCGCAAACGGATGATCCGGAATTAAGTGAGGCTTTGCTGGAAATTTTCCGGACTTTTTTTCCGGAACGTTAAGGAGCTTTCATGTCGGAAGCGACCGAAGAAATCCTCGAGCATCTGGCGGCCATCAGTTTTGTGGCCGGACGGGATGCCCGCGAAGC
>NZ_JBYCKP010000523.1:0-33385 GCF_057473445.1 Acidithiobacillus sp. TH-A36
TTCAAAACAGTGAGGTGATGATGCGGAAAAAGTTACCATCTTTATTTGTAAGTTACCAACTTTATTTCGTTGTTACCGTCTTTATTTGAATGCCACAGCGGGCGGCGGAGACACGCTGTTTCCACACATACGCACCTGGGCGGATTTTGAAAACTTCCGTCCGTCATGTCCGTGGTCGATGATGTAATTATCTGGAAAGCCCTGGGCGCGATATAGCTCACGCGGATGCAGCATGCGCAGGCCTATATCCACAATGACATACGGGGAGCCTTCGACCTGCACCGTAACCAAGGCTAACCGATCTTTCGTGGTGATCGTCGCCATCGGATCATGCAAGTCTCCCAACTGGCCACCCTCGCCATAATAACGAATCAGAAAAGCCGCTACCCGCAGCGCCCCGGCTTCCTCGTCTGGAGACAAGGCACATTCTATCCATGCACTTTTACCGCCACCGCCTGCCGTAATCGTACCCAACGGATCATCGGCACCATGGCCTACACTGGCCCCGAACTGCCGAGAGAGAAAGGCACTAATAACGCCATGATGTTGGCCACCGGCGCTAATGGTCATCAAAGGATCTTCCACATCCCGCGCATCGCAATGACCGCGCAGATGTGCCAGGTATGCACTCACCACCGCATGTTTGACACCACCTGCCACGACAGTCCCCAGAGGGGCTTCAATATCCAATGAACGTGGTGCTTGCCCTGCCCTTTCTCCGTATCCGGTTTGAACCATGATCGGGCTGATAACACCCAAGGCATGAGGCGCACCCGCTGGACGCTTGGCGTTTCCACCAGAAGTGATCGTCGGCATGGGCGCATCCATGGGATGACCTACACTATCACCGCGTAGCTTGGCCAACACGGGCGAAGAAATGGCAAATGCTCCCCCTTTCGGATAGGCCGTTATGGTGCGCAACGGCTCCTGGGACGAATTGCAAGTATCTTGTCCGTTATAATGGGCAATCGGTACAATAAACGGGTTTGCGCTTTCCAGAACGTATTTTTTGAGACCCCGCGCAATCCGCCTCAAGGTCGCCTCGGCTAGAGGCTTTTCCCGATCAAAGATAGATGGGCACGGAACCGACCAGTCGATACATTCGGCTGCAGCTCGCCAGCGTTTTTTGCCCTTCGTTTTCACCTTGGTATGGGTAGGCTCCGGCCAGCGAATCGACTCACCATCACAGCGCGCCACCATAAACAGGCGTTCTCGCGTTGTCGGTGCGCCGAAGTCGGCCGCACAAAGTATTCTCCACTCTACCGCATAGCCCATGGCGCGAAGCTGAGACACAAAAGCCTGCCAGGTCCGACCAATCCGTTTCTTGTCCGGCACCAAATATTGCTGACGGATCGGGACCACTTCACCCGGTTCAGCCACTGTCCCATCCAGTTTCAGTACACGACCTGTGGCCTTGTCCCGCTTGGCCACCAGTGGCCCCCACTGAAGGATCTGTTTGACGTTTTCCAGCGTAATGACGCGCGGCATGACCTGACCAGCCCATCGCTTGCCGACCCAAGAAAGGGCTCTTGTTTTGCGATCTCGTGGTTGACCGCCTGACGCCTGAGAATGGTGCGTACAGTCAGGGCTTAAATGCAAAAGTCCTACGGTTCGACCATCACTGGCTTCGTGCGGATCCACTTCAAAAACATCACCGATGTGATGCGCGGTCTGGGGATGATTGACCTGGTGCATGGATATGGCCTCTGCATTGTGGTTTACCGCCACGTCCACATAACGACCGATAGCCTGTTCAATTGCCGTGGACATGCCGCCACCGCCAGCAAACAGATCGACGGTAATTTCCTCGTTGATGCCAAGTATGAATTGCGCATTCAGCATGGTTGCCCCCTGATAGGTATCAAATCACAACATATCAATATGTTGAACCGTTACCGGGTGCGTGTCAACGCTAACACAAAAAAGGCACCACATTTATGCAGTGCCTTCATTCAGTGCGTATCTTAATCCGCTTCTTCAGTCGTCATGATGACTAATCGCGGCACCAATGGAATGAGCCGTGTGGGGGATGTAGTTCCAGTGACCGCCGGTATGACGTAACTGAATCTGAACTTCTCCCATAGGTCCATGGAAATCACAGGTCCAGCGCACAATGCCCGTTTTCTGGCATTTCACGTGATGCACATGCGGTTCTATTCTGCCGAGCCAGAACTTCTTGGCACTTGTGTAATCCCCTTTCCAGTCGCCTCTCTCCAGGGCGTTTCGCTGCGCCATGCCTTTCATCACATCCGTTTTGCTCGGACCACTGGGCGCACTGGAACATCCCGCCAGCCCCAGAGCCAGAACCAGGGCCAATCCCCCTGTTATGTATTGTGCGGTTTTCATCGTTTCTCCTTTTTAACGGTAGAGCGGTCGCCGAATCCTACGCGGCGGATTTCAGGAAAGGGTGATGGTCGTGTGATACATCGTATCGCCTATCCGGTTTTCCAGATGCACCGTCGGCTGTCTCCAGGCAATTGTGCGCGTGGCCACAGAGGTCTCCAGCTTCGGTTTCTTGGTCGGCTTACCTGGCGTCAGAACAATCATGGAGGAAGATTTCGGCTCGGTAATCGTCAATTTCACGAGAAAGGTGTCGGTACCGGCAGGGGACACCTTCAGCAGATATCCGCTGTGGTTACTCTCCGAAAAGGAAGAAGACTGCCCGCCCTTCTTCAAGCTGATCGCCATGTTGTGCTTCGCAAAGACCTGTCCATCCTGGGTGATGACATAATGCAGGGTCTCGACCACAGGCGCTTTCCATGTGTGGACATCCGTATTGGTGGACGAGGTGGCTGCCCATGCAGATGCTGGTAAAAGGGCCAACACACACAACGCGATAATTTTACGATTGGTTTTCAAAATACACTCCTTATGTTACGCGGTTAAAAAGAGGATGAATGCCCTAGTCTGTATCAGGCTTTTCCTCCGGGAAGCGGGTAATACAATGTGCCGCCGTTTTCCATCCAGATACGAGCCAACTGGATCTCTTTGGCCGTAGGGTGTCTGGACAGGCTAAGTTTCCAGCCTTCGCGCACCGCTTTCTGGAAGTTGATCACCCGCTGATCCCATCCAGCCCGAATGATTTTGCCGTTGGGTCCGATGGTCAGGGGCGTTTCCACGGCAGGATGTACATCCTTCACACGCACGCCATGGTTGTGACAGACGGCCACGGGATCAGGGACGGATTGCACGGTTTTTAGCGGCGTTGTTTTCACCGCAGGATAAAAGGGCAACGGCATGGGACGCCCCTTATCTTCCGGTTTTTCAACAGCCGTAAGCGGATACGTTGTCTGGATATCAGAAACCGCCGTATCAACGGGTTTCCCTGCAGGTAACAGAGGACCACCTGGCTGTATAACAGGCTTTGCTGGCTTTACACCCACTACAGCGGGCAATGCCTTGATCGGTCGCGGCGCAATGCTCAGGACGTTGTACCCCCACCAGAGCGTTCCTGTGTAGCCCTCTCGATGCAGAACCTGCTGCAGAGGCGCGGTCCATGGACGGCCATGACAGGCGTACCAAGTCGGGATGTCCAACAAGGTTCCGGGCTTGGCATAGAGGCTCCAACCGGGAGGTAATAACCGATACAAGACCTTGTTCAAGGATCCCTGCCCATCGCCATGACAGGACCAGGCGATGCCCGCCCCTTTCTCAATCAACGCCGGAGCATGGGTAAATGCTTTGTCATAGCCCTGCAGATACGGCTTTTGTGGCGCGGCACCAGGGCCAGGCAGATAGACAGAACTGCCCGCACTACCCGCAGATTCAGTCTCTAGCGGGCGACCGACATATTGAAAGGATGCCCAGGACGCCATCGACGTAGATACGAGAACGCCTGTGACAAAGGCTATCCCCATACGCATCTGACAACGACGACGATTTCCCGCTTTTTCAGGGTTCATGACGGATTTAGCTTTCGGCTTTCTCATGGCTTCTCTCCAGACGGTAATATTTACTGAGCACCGCAGGAACATACGCCTGCGTCTGCTGATAAGGGGGGACCCCACGATAGGTCAGCACGGCCTGAGCGCCCGCGTTGTAGGCGGCAAGAGTCAAAACAGGGTTGTCATGAAACTCCCGCAGCAGATGCGCCAGATACTCCGCCCCGCCCATAATGTTCTGAGCAGGATTCCAGGGATTGGTTACGCCATAACGCGCCGCTGTGGCCGGTATTAACTGCATGAGCCCCATGGCCCCCTTGTTTGAGCGTGCTTGTGGGTCGCCATCACTTTCCTGCAGCATGACCGCTGCCAGCAATCTTGATGGCACGCCCGTGCGCTGTGCGGCAACATCCAGCAGATGGGCGATGTTTTTGACGGGATGTTCCTGCCAGGCGGCAACAAGCCCCGTTACCTGTGGCGTTATGGTCGGTTGTGACGGATTCGCCTGTCCCTCCTGCGCGAGTACCCAGGCCCCTGCAGCAATGTTCCACTGGGGCATGCTCTCGATCTTCCAGAGCGGGAAACCTGCCTTTTTCAGCACCGGAAACCATGCTGCAGGAATCCCCATGGGACCGACCCCAGAGGGTTTTTTAGAAACCGTCTCCAGCACATTCAGAATGCGTCTGACGGGCACCCGATAAGCCACAGTCGCCGTCTGGATCGCCTCGGGAAGCGTCATGTCGTGGAGCAACATCATTCTGGAACCTGCTCACCGGCAGCAAGTCGGGCTTTGTCGTATGGGGCCGCGCGACGCTCCAGAATGTCGGCCATTTCTGCTGCGCCACAGTTTCTGGCCTCCTGCGCCGCCTTCCGCAACAAAACCGGATCGCGGCTGGTCAACACGCTGTGCCAGGATAGTTCGCGGACGATCCCCATACCAAGGTCTCCGCTCGTTATCCCCCATTTTTGGTACGGATGGATCCTGGGCGGCGTTGATGCCGGGTATCGCCGGTATAGGGCCTGGAGAGCACGATCCATCAGTGCAAAGAGGATCTCCAATACCAGCAATGGACTGAGGGCCATCACCGGAACACTCCAGCCATGCAGGTTCGTCCATCGGAGCAGCGCGACGGCGATGAAAGGGAACAGGAGATACGCTGTGGTGGAACTGCTCCAGTCCGGCCCCAGCCTCGTGTCCGGTAGACCATATCCACCGCCGACAACCATCAGGAACAGCGCCGAGCACCCAAACGGGAGGACCGCTGGTTCCATAACGGTTGACCATGACGACAGGGTCAGCATGTGGTTGAGGCCGGGCGGCAACATCCGCCAGGCATTCCAGGCAAGCAACGCCGCCACCGGCCATCCGGCCAGTCGCGCCCAGGTCGTTTCTGTCCAGCCAGTCGGTATCACGCTGAAGCTATCAGACAAAATTTTTGAAAGCGATTTCATGACCATTCCCCGGCGCGGTCAGTGACCGTCTGGATGCTCCTTTTCCTGAGAGTCAACGGCATCATCACCCATCTCCTTTAAACCGCTTCCCGATTCGCTGATGTCTACAACGCCAATACGCGCGGAATAACTGTCCTTGAGTAACGGCAAAATACTCGCGATACCCATGCCTGTGCGGCTACATGAATAAATAACGTGATGTTCCATGATGTGTTCTCCCGTTTAATGGCTCATGCCATGCCAGGAAATGGCAGGCCTATGGCGTTGTATAGGTTTTCAATCTCAGTGGGGGATAGCGGGCGTCTTCCCCGTTCGTAGTCCGTATAGACATCGATAGCACCCGCCACCGCATCATAGGATCTCCATGATACCGTCCTGCCAGAGGGCATAACCATTTCCATAAACCCCTCATTAGCCGGCTCTCTGCTGGTAGTGTGCGGAATACTGGATTCCATGATGGCTTCAGGGGTAAATAGAATAGAAAATTCATCCGCAATACTAATGCCGTTATTGGTTTCTGATACGAAAATCATGTGAACGAATTCCAACCGTACTCCGGGTACAGCTTCTTTCAGGATGGCATTGACCAGCACATCGCGGCCCTCATCGGCATTGGGGTAAAAGGTGCTTGGTAACTTATCTGTCTGTATTACCACTATCGCTATATGCGAAATATGAAAACTCTCCTTATTCATGCGCAGCATGGTGTAAGACACCGCGCACGGTCGCCGGTCTATTCCTGGAAACATCCGTGGTACAAACAGCGGCGGGTTATAAATCTGCTGATAGGATATTTCTGATGCGGGTTCCGTAACTTCTGTATTATCCATTCTGTACGCCTCCTATTGATCCGTGAGTTGATTAATACCGCTGGTACATCTTTCTGGGCTTGTGCATAGGGTGGATGGTCAGAGCCAGCATTTTATTGCCGGACCAGTGTTATTTTTGACAATGCCGGAGTCGGCCCGAAAGGTTTTTTTGCAGGCCGTTCCACATAGCTGAGGCGCAGGGTATAGGCCCCTTTATTGACCCATGATCCCGTATATGGATGGGCAGATTCCTGCAGGACCACGGGGAAAACCAACACCGGACGGGACGCGGTTCCGCTACTTTGATGCCGCGCCGTCTGTTTCAGACGAAAGCTGTTACCGCGCAGCACGGCCTGGGGGATACCCAAATGATACAGCAGCTTTTTAAAGTCCTTTTGCGCCGCAGGAAGCCCCGCATATCCCACCTCATTAATGGCGGTCACCAACGCCGCTTTGGATGCGTCCGGGT
Organism: Acidithiobacillus sp. TH-A36; assembly: GCF_057473445.1. Classification (NCBI taxonomy): domain Bacteria; kingdom Pseudomonadati; phylum Pseudomonadota; class Acidithiobacillia; order Acidithiobacillales; family Acidithiobacillaceae; genus Acidithiobacillus; species Acidithiobacillus sp. TH-A36. The sequence goes on from NZ_JBYCKP010000523.1 coordinate 6,612, forward strand.
TTCCTGGAATGGCCGTAATCTGAAACGGGGCTAATGGACCAAACCGATGCAAAAATTGTGGGCTATTCACGACCTGCTGCATGGTCATAGACCGGATGTTTTGCGCCTGTGCTGCCGACCAAGGGGCAATCCCTGCAGAGAGCATCATCACGCCCCCTATCCACCAGACCGCGTGCCGTTTTTTCAGAGGGTTGCGTTGCATGTTTTGCTCTCCTTAGCCTTTAGTGTCTAATCCGGTAACGTCTGCGTTCGAGACTTTCCAATATTGACCGATACATCATTTTGGTCAGGTCTGCGGCCATCCAGCCCAAGAAAAAAATAAAGGGCGCAACCATGACCGATACCACCACCATTTCGTAGGTTCTATTGGCCTGCTCTTTCGTAGGCGGGGCCATTCCTAAAACCACATGGACCAGGAGACCACCCCCTACCCCGAGCATCAGGAGCAGCAACAAACCCAAAAAACCCGTCAGGACACTGGCTTTCCATGGATTGGGGATACGGGAGAGAAAGAGGCTTTTATGCGTCATTCTGGGCGATGTCAGACTGGCAAGACCAAGCCAAAGGTGGCGCCAATCGCCTGCGCCGTGGCCACACAGACGGTGGCCATCCCACCGCCGAGAATGTGTATGACGCCCTTCTTGGCGCTAACCCCCTGTCCAGCAGTACCGTTGCCCACTTCCCGCAGGATCATGAGGCCACGCACAATAGCGATCCAGCCTACGACCTGGATAAAGTATTCGATGGCTTCCACTGCCGTGGTCATACCCTGTCCGCCAGGACCGGTATAAGCCAATTGCTGCAAGCTGGTATGAGATCCCGTAAACAGCGAGTTTTCGACATGCCAGCCGAGCGACGGGATGGCGATCAGTGCCGCACCCAGTAGAATCTGTGAGATCACCGACTCTTTGGTAATGCGGGCGTCGTACATCGAATTGCGACCGCGCCAGAGACCATTCCCCACATAATAAAACCCCAGGATATACGAGAAGTCCTGCAGTAAAATCAGGGCATCCGGAAGCTGATTCCGGAGATTTTCAATCATCGTTATGGCGGTAATCATTCGTTAATTGCTCCTTTTAGAAACCCAACCATCCAGCACTGGTTTTAACGCCATCGGGCGTCACGGCTATGATCGTCATCCCGGGCAGATGCTCACCCGCCCGGGCAATCACGGTTTCGCCATCCGGATTGGTCAACCAGGCTTCGGTTTCCCCCATGGATTGCAAATGGTATCCCGCGACCTCTGAGCGGGTGGCTACCGACTGATCCGCAAAAGGATTGTGGGCATCGGCCCTGACCTGACGAATACGTTCCTGCAAGTGCCGCTCCGCTACCATGTCGCGTTCCTGCATCTTGCCCATATCATCCGATAGTTCCTGAACCTCGCCCTGAATCTGCAGGACTTCCTGGTGCAAGGCGGTCATATCTCTAGCGATGGCCTTTGTCGCGGCTTTGCTGGTATTCGTCGTCGGAATGATGGGGGTAACCTCCCCTTCGGAGACCGATTGCGGGGCAGCCTGTCCATCATCACGGCTCCCCATACTGATGGATGCAGGGGTCGCCGTGGCTGATGGCGGAGTTGCCGCCGCCACAGGAACCGGTGCAGCAGGAGCCGGAGCCTTATTCTGCGCGGCAGGCAGCGCACTGGCCGGGGCAGCAAAGGCCGCAGGCGCGGTTTTGTGCGGTGCCGTTGAATCCCCACCGATAAGATGGAATTTGTAGGCCATCATGCCCGCGATCACCACCACCACGACGCCAATGATGATGTTCATTTTCTGTGCTTGCCAGTCCATTTTATGCACCCTCGTTTTTCATGAGTTCGTTGAATAATTACCGCAAAAACCCCTCGTACAAGTTACTTTTTGCTGCTTTCGTTCGGCCGGTTAAGTTCTTGCATGTCGCGGTGAATGATCGCCATGAGACGCTCATACAGATTGGCTTCCTTATCGCTAAGCCCCATAATTTTCCGCATTTGTTCAAAACTGTTGCCGTGATATCTTCCGCGCACCCAAATCATAGAAAATGTGCCATACCGATGGGCAATAATTTGGCTGACCTGTTTTTCGTAGAACGCGCGGTCCGTATTTTCCAGTCCGTCCTCCATAATCAGGAGTTCGGCATCACCGCTATCTTCACCCGCTATATGGTTTCCTGACCATTTCTGTGCCCGTCGATGCAGACTCCAGATGCTGTAATTGTAAATCTGTGTACCGATGCAGCAGTTGGGCTTTTCTTCGAGCATCTTGGCCTGATCCAGCAGCTTCAGGCAGATGATGTACATATCCTGGTGTAACTCGGCTTGGTCTCCATAATAAGGTTGACCACGGACCCGCTTGGTTAATGCACTATTGGTGTACTTCAGCACATCCTGGGTGAACTGCATCACCACATTGTTGCTATCAGGGGTTCCTTTCCAAACCGCCTTTCGCGCCGCACAAGCCACCCGGTACGTCCGTGCTATACGCAACCGCGCCGATTCATCCGGCAGATATTGAGGATCAATTTCTGTGGTTTCCGGACAGTCTGGATATTGATCTTCATCGTCGATCAAAGCATTTCCCGAGTTTATCCCATGCGATCTGTCTATCCTTTGGCTAATCCCTGCTCAACCGGCTTCATAAACAGAATACCGACACCCGTTCCGGCCCGGACATGCACGGTCGGTGGCGTATCAAAACGTTTTTCCATAATGGGTGCCAGAACTTCACCGACATTACCCACTGCGCTCGCCGCAATTTGTCCATTGCTCAACTGTTGGGTCACCACACCCACACCACTACCGGACAGATAAGACGTTGTATTCGCATCCTCCAGGGCATTGGTAACCCCTTCCAGCAGCCCCGCACCGATCAGCCATCCATAACGGTACAGGACGTGGTAATTGGTGTAGGTCGACAAGGCGGTACGCGCCGTATCGGTCGTGATGGCTACGGCCTGGATCGAATAGCTCTGGTGATGCAGGGTCATCTCGTTGAACTCGACGGCTACTCGGCCCGCATGACGAACGAATCCACCCAACAGTTTGGCTCCGGCAAAACGTCCGGTGGCTATGGTGGCCATGACGGGACCGGGCTCCGTACTTTTGATGCTGGTATCGAGCGTAGCAAAAGAGATATGGCCGGGCTGCGCCAGAATGACCGGCTGCGGTTTCGTCACATTTCGTGTAGACGTAGACGATGTAGCAGCGGTCGCTTTGGAAGTTACCGAATCGATGAGGCCGGGGAGTTTCGCTGAACTGTTTTCCGTCAGGGCCGAAACGGGGACCATTCCCTTGGTAATGGTCCGGATTTCCTTGTTCATCGCCGATTGATCGGGATAAGCCGCATAACCTGTGCGGACGAGCGGAGCGGCGTGATAATGGTACGCGGGTACCTTTACCGGTTTTGGGGCCACGGTAATCGGCTTCAACGGCTTCAGTTGGCCCATGGGCGGGATATAGCTTTTACCGTGTTCGGCTGCGAGTTGGGCCTGCCGTGCGTCCTGTTCTTCCGCTGCACGCTTATAAGGTGCCGTGACCGCTCCACCGGGCATCCCCGCTCGATGCGGCACAACCGGTGCCTGATCCTTCGGGGCCGGTGCTTTATGGCTGGATTCTGTGGCCAGGTCCAGCAAGCCGAAAATCAGCACGATGATGCCTATGGCGATCAATATCAAAATACCCCGGCGCGGACCATGCCAGGTGTCGCGGACATAACTGGCCAGACCCCGTCGATTTTTCCCCGGATGATTACCCGGATCACTGCTGGCCGTTTGTGCCGTATCTGTTGTGTCCGTTGCACTAGCCGAATCGGAGGTGACCGATGCGGTGTCGCTTTGCGGTACCGAATGGTTCTGGCTATCCGTTTCTGCCGTTTCTAATGAATTGGCCGGAGCGTTACTGCTTGTTTGTGCCGTATTCGTAGGATCCAATGGGGGTTCCTGATGATCATCCATGGTTGTTGGCCTCCCAGTTGTAGCGTTGCAGCTCTATCGTCCGGATCTGGCCATCATGACTTAAGGTCACCACCTTCACGTCTGGCATGACCCACGCCTGAATCCCCGCAGGCCCCTGCATCGTCGCAATCCATGCGGGGGCGATCACCGTACCCGGCGCGCGCAGGAGTAAGCGCTTCCCGCGCGGGCCTTCCCACGACCATGCCGTGACCCGCGACGGATCGCCCAGTACATGCAGCGTTTTGGCCCCGGCCGGAGCCACACCCTGTACCATGCTAAGCAGGGTGTTCGTATAATTGGCGTCTCCCATCATGCCGCCAGCCGGAGCCGGTATCCCCGGTTCCGACGCGTTGATGCGCAGACGCACGGCATAGTCCACAATTCCTCCGCCCGCAGTGCCTTCCGTGCCCGGCAACAAGGCCACCATCAGGGGGACCGATTCGCCTTTCAGGTAGAGTGCGAGGTCGCTCTGCGCATACGGTTGCATATCCGAGATGGCCGCACTGTTACCCGCGACCGAAACCGTGAATGCTTTGGGATTACCCACGGAGTACCGCACAATCGGCCAGGGCCTGCCATAGGCGTCTACGATATTCACCGTCGAAACATAGCCACTTTGCACCGCTACCGATGGCGGAGATCCGACGCCAATCCGGGCATTGATCGTCTCTATACGCGGCTGTGCCGGAGAAAGTGGCGCTTCTGCCGCGCGACGATTGGCGTTGATGGCTTCCCGCAGCTGCGCAATCTGTCCCGCTGACAAAGGCATGGCGGATTTCAAAGTGTCCTTAAATGCCTTGGATTCCGGTAAGGGCGGTAATGGGGCAGGCTTTACCGGCGTGTTCGGAGGCGTGCTCGTGGGGACGTTGCCTGCCGCTGCTGTAGGCCTGTTCACATTCTCTGTCGAGGGCGTCCGATCCACCGTTCGCTGCGCCTGCGTAGGCGGAGCAGCAATGGGTCGCACCGCTGAATTCGCTGGCGTGGCCATATTTTCTGGTTGGGCACCCTCTGGGGTCAGAATCTCCACACCCGCTATTGCAGGCACCGTGGATAAGGTGCTGAGCGATCCCAGGATCAAGGCTATGGTCAACTTGCGCATAGGGTGGTTTCCTTCCATATTTTTTCGTCAATTGGTGTTTTGGGGCATGGGCCCGAAGATGATTGAGTCCACCGCCCAACCGCGCGGGGTTTGCACATTATTCCGACGGACCAGAATTAGTGTCGCCAAGTGATTGTTGGCGTTTTGATAGCCACTCCCTTCAAAGATGATTTTTACGGGCACCTGTACTTTCCAGGCGAAAGTGTGTGTACCCTGCAAAACGCCCTGCTGGACAATAACCGGTGCGCCCGTAATCGCAATGGACATGAATAATCTTTTCCGCTCCAGGGTTTTCATATTGCCATTAGCAAAAAGGGCATTGCGGTACGCCTTGAATCCGGCTGGCGTAAACCATTTATCCGCATGCTCGATGCGCATTCGATAGTCGTGAAAATTAAAATTGAATCCGGACTCCAGGGTTTCTTGGGCGCCCGTCAAGATCTCTCCGGAGCTCAGCAAGGGCTGATCGGTCGGCACCGCCTGGATCAATTTGCCATGGATGGCCTCGAAATATTTTGTGGGAACCGGACGTTCGGCCAGCTTATAGACGGTAAAACCCAGTACAGCCGCTACCACCCATCCGCCTACCGCTGCAAACGCCATCACCTTGAACGTATTACTCCAGGTGGCTCTGGCCAGCACAATCTGCTCATTCGGATGGGTAGCGGGAACGGATGTATCCGCCGCGTTTTTTGCACGCGTTTCAGCGACCATCGGTGGCTCCGTGAGTGGGTAAGTTATAGGTCACCAGCGGCTGGACCATACCGTGTTCCTCCTGGACGAAAGGAACGGTGTGCGGCGTTCTGAACAGGATGAGCCAGACAATGCTGAGAGCCAGGAAAAAAGAGACCACAAAGCCCGACAGGGTGATCGGCCAGATCCAGCGATACAGGGCATGCCAGGCATCCACATCCAACGGGCTATGCCGCAGATCAGAATGCCGCTGGCGAAATTGCTTGAGCGTCCAACGTTTTTTTATCAGTGGTGGAGTCGTCTTGCTGGCGACCATGAATGATTCCTTATGGATTGCGGTTACTTAATTTCCTTATATTCGATAAGAACCTTTTTGCTTTGTTTGTGAAACCATTATCGATGAACTTTTCTTTCTCCCGAGACTTCAGGTGCCCTGAACCCAAAGATTTTCTCCGGTTTCCGACTATCCGGCAGATTTTTCAATGTAGGTCTAAGCTCCTGAAAAGGATCATCTTCAAGATCGTCATCCTGGTAGGCCGTAGCCGTTGATCCGCAGATTCTTTTCAGCGTTTTATGAATTTCTCGCGGTGTTTTGCAGGTTTCGGCAATAGCCTGATGAAGTGATCTGTCGAGGATCGGATCAAAGATTTCACCCCAAGGATGATCATTCAGAATCTGGTCATAAATCATGCGGGTTATTCCCATCCGTTCCTCCAACGTGGGATGTCGGATGGCGATGACCTGCATTCTTGACTGGATAGGCTCGGGGATAGTATCCAACGTATTGGCGGTTGCTATCCATTGAACCTGTGCTGTATTGAACGGGATGGGAAAATATTCATCCCTGAACTCTCGGGCAGTGTGTCGTTCCAGGAGTCCGTAGAGCGGTGCCAGCGCATCATGGGTGTAACCCGATGAGGTTTTGTCTATCTCATCCAGCAGCATCAAGGGATTCCCCTGCTGGCCTTGCAGGAGATGCGTGAAAAGAATCCCCGGCCTGGCATCGCTCCAGCTCATGCTCATCCCCGAGAGCACAAATCCAGCCGTGGTCGTGGACATGGGAATATACCGGTATTCTGTACTCAACAACCGGGCCAGACTCGCCACAAAGTAGGTCTTACCGAGACCGGGATCGCCCAACAACAAGAGTTGCGGGATCTGTAGCGAGGTTTGCGAGTGGTAGGCCAGGTGCCACGCATCGCGCACGATCTCGATCACCGCTTCGAAGTGCGGAAAGGACTTCATCAGAAATCCTTCGATGGTTGCCCAATGCTGTTGGTAGGTCCCCCGCAGCAGGCGATACGGTGACTTTTCGGTCAGTTGCTGGGCTAACGCGAGTAGTGACTTTTCGCTTTGACTGGTCTCCCGTTGTGTGTATCCCGGGATGATTTCGTCCAGAACGTGCCGAATCTGCCCGTGATCGTACAGTTTCAGGTACGGACTTTTCTGTGACAGGAGCAAGTGATTTTTCATGCGTAACGTCTCCGCTTTCTCGGTTACGCTCGTATAGTGCTACCTGTAAGCCTTTATTGCAAGTTTCTCGAATGTCCTGACCACGCACACTGGTGTTTCCTGTCGCCATGGTCATCATTCGCTCCTGCAGCCGATCCCAGACCGGTTCGCTCAGTGAGGGGCGCAGACTTTCCGGGCTCGCATTGCTGATACAGACCGTAGGTAATTCCGCGAGATAGCGCATGTCAATCAACGCAAATACCAGTTGCTGGGTATTATCTGACCAACGAACCTTGTCCAGCTCATCGAGGATCAGCACGGGGATCTGCGCAAACTGGCGGATAATATCCTCTGCACGTTGTGTGGATCCCGGCTTCCAGGTGGCTCTGATCTCGTTCAGCACGGCTCGAAGGCTGTGTACAGAGGCTTTGTTGCCCTGACCGACCAGCGCATCGCAGAGTGCATGCCCCAGATGCGTTTTCCCGGTCCCTGCAGGCCCGTAGAGCCAGAGATTGGTGGCCGACTCACGGAGCATCCGCTGCAGGACTTCGGCCGTGACATCCTGTGCAGGGGTCGCCGTACTGGTGGTCAGATGGGCGTTACGGTAACGCTTGGGAGTCAATGCCAGACGTGCCCTTTGCGCTTCCTCAACTTGGCACCGTGGGCATTTCGACGTGACAGGCCGCAGACTGCCATCGCTCTGACGTACAGCGACCTGGTATCGACCATGGCGTTCGCAGTTGCGATATTCTAGCGCAGAAAGGGATTCTACAGGCGTCTCCAGATGGTGTCTGGCTATGAATTCGTTCAGCATTTTCATGGTCTATCCTCCCCATGAAGCTTGCTCACGATGTTCTGCAGGTCATGGATCAAATCCGGATTGCGATTGCGTAGCCCTGCTGAAATTTGCAAAGCGAAGCCCGTTGCTTCATCCACGGCGAGTGTTTCCAAGACCGGACTGAGACTCGCCATCGCCGAAAACGGGACCCGCGCTGCAGCAGTTGGAGGGGTTGCGGTTTTACCCAGGGCAGAGCGGACGGATTGTCCGACCTGACGATGAGGCTTTCGTGCAGGGGCTGGTGGATGGCCTGTTGGGGCGTCAGCCGAAAAATCCCCAACGCGCGCAGGCGCGCCCGCGTTAGTGGGTATAGTACTACTTTGATTAAGGTTCGGAGTAAACGGATTATTGTTGTCGGCTTTCGCTGTGGGTTCCCTGTCGGAAGTCTGTCGGGTTTCCCGTGAGACCGTTTCTTGAGTGCCGGTATTTACGGGGTTTGAAGCCATAGCCTCGCTGTCGGCTTTGACCCCTGCCGGGCTGTCGAAGGTCTGTCGGGTATTTTCAGGTAAAAAAGAGGTCATTTCCGGAGCAGAATCGGATTTTTCAGCAGGCAGCGGCAGCTCCGTGGCATCGGCCAGTGTGCTGCTGACAAAAGCCCCGGTGGTGGCCTCACGCTGCCGGAAGCGATCCATAGAGACACAGTTTGTTGTTTCGTCGATAGCCTGCTGTATCTCGGCGTGATAGGCCGGTACCTGGGCTTGCTTCTGGGCTTCACTGTAATCTGAGCGAGCCAGCGGCAGAAAAAACATCAGGCGATCCGCTTCCCGGTCGGTGCGGTATTCCAGCAGGCCTGCACCAACCATCTGCCCTACGATTCGTCGCGCTTTGGACACTGTGATGCTGACCGCCTTACGGCCGCGTGCCGAATCCCGGTGCATCCACTGGGTGATCTCTCCCCAGGAGATGCGGCGCTTGCTGCTACCGACAATGCCCGTCGCAAAGTCCATGCGTTTGCGCAGGTTCATGTATAACGGAAAGCCCTCCAGAGGACACTGTTCCAGAGCGTCGTGTTCTTCATCTTCAATCACGTAGCCCATGTCAGCATCCTCCCGATAGCGACCAGCCACAGGGAAATGCACAATCGAATTCATTTGCAATCCTTTTCAGAATTAACATATAATTAACCTCATCTAATTTATGTCTTTGGCCGTCCCTCTGTGGGGTTCGGCCAATTTTTTTATGCCTGCAGTCTACCTGCAGGCGCCTCGGCGTTGTCGAAAAGACACACCTTGAGCTCGTTTATAGCACAGTAAAACCTTTTTATTTTTAGTGCGTTATAACGCTATTTCAGGGTTTAAAGAAAAGGATTTGGCGCGTTGTAAAAAGGTTTTATGAACGCGGATGACTGGGGTGTGCGATGCGCTCCAGCCCCATAGAACAATGTGCCAGATGGATGATGGCCTCTTGATGGCCGTGATGTGGACGCCATATCCAATGTGTGATCGCGCCATTCTGAGCACCGCAAGCTTCAGCAATATACCCATGCGCGTTGACGAGATGACCTGATTGACTGGCCAGGGATTTGACGTGTTCTCCATTGTATAAATCCCATGCGTCCGGTGTTCCCCGTACTTCAGCGCCGATTATGGGCAGAAAGAAGCTGTGGGCGCTGATAGAAACCACCTGATAGGACTGCGACCGTGGGTGCAATGCCCACCATAAAAGGCCCGCAATAACGGCAACCACCAGAATGGCGATGACGATGTACCACTGTTTTCTGGTGACTTTGGGCATGTGAACCTTTTTACTTTCTCAGGAAACCTTTTTATTGCGAATAGCAAGGCACTGATCAGGTCTTGAATCTGCTGTATTGCTCACCTTATGACGTGCGGAATCCTTTTTGCTTTGATCTGCTATGCGCCGCCGGTATCCAAATAGACAGGAGACTCAGCCAGGACCCGAATAACCGAGACCACACTGCGGTATCTTTCGTGCTGCTCGGGATCGTTCCAGTTTCCGGACTCCATCATGTGCCGGGATCGAAGCGCATCCGCATGATCCTGAAGATGCACCAATGCCGTACTGAGTACATCCGGGATGGATGAACTGGAGGGCGGCGGTACCTGCAGTTCCTGTATGCTATTGATCTCCGCCGTGTCCGGGCCGCTTTCGATGACGGCCCGTGTGTCTGTACCCGGAAAACCCATCGGCACATAAAACTGGCACCCCGGGGGCATTCCACGGGTTTCCATGTCTTTACGAAGATACTGCGCGAAGTTCATCACGGATCTCTGCAGGTCCAGTAATAACTGCCGATCAAAATCATCCATGCTCAGACTCCATAACCATCATCATTTGTATCCCTGGTGGTCTTGCCTGGGCCTTGGCCGCTGATGTCTAAATAGACGTTTATGCACAACTGGCCATGATGGCATTTTTCCAAACATCCCAAACCATCGGTGTTGCACGGACAATTCCATATCCACGTTTTTGCAGTTGCCTGGGAGTGGCCCAGAAATCCACACAGGCACCGTCTACATGCAGCATTCTAATGCCGTTGTGCATGTAGATGCCATGGATGCGCATGAGCGTCCCATTGGATCGGCGTAGGAGTCCCAGAGGATTAGCCATGGTTGACCCCCAGCAGGTGATGTTGAACCGCCTGGTTGCAGGATGGTGATGCGTCCAGAATCTCCAGACCGGGACGGCGTGTGTGCCGGCCAAAAAAGGCATGGTACTCACCTGTCAGTGTATCCGTGGTGACGATCAGTCGATGCGTCACATGCTCTACGTAGCATTCGCGGTACTGCTTCTTCATAGGATCTACAGCCACGATTTTGTCCCCTGGTTGAATACCGGCCAGCGAATCGGTTAACGGATGGTTTTTGGGGTCGGGATAAAAACGATATGCGGGCAAGGTAGCAAGATGCGCGTTCATGGGATCACCTTTTCAGTCTGGCCAGGTAAATCAGTAACCTTTTTCAAACGATCCAGACTGCGGTAGTCGTCGGTCTCCAATCTCCCTGGTGATGGGGTTTCCGTGCCCATGAAACGTAACCGACCTTTATCTTCGGCATTGACTTCGATGTATCTGCGCGAAACCGCTACGACCGAATAAGTTATGTCACCCGCAAACTCAGGCGGACGGAAATAGGTAACGATATCGCCCGGCTTGAGATCAGCCAATTCCTTTTGTGCCTGCACATTGGTTTTCTGCAGGACTTCCTGCGGGCTGGGAATGCTCTTGTCCCAATGAAAGCGTCTGGACCAGTACCCAGAGGCCCTATTGCTGGTACCACGTTCATGGATGCCGTAGCGACTGGTCATGACCGCACCGCCTTGATGGCAAGCAGTCCATCGGCAAAGGGAAGTACAGGAATCTGGGCATATCTGGAAAATGAGGGAATGGTCTGCATAAGGTTCTCCTATCGGAAGTTCTCCGACCCGCTTTCCAAACGGGTGACGGAATCTTACGGGTTGGAAAGACCGGGATAGGACCGGCGAGCCGAAGCTCCCCGCAAGACCCGTCATAGATGACAGACCTGCGCGAACAAAAAAACCGCCATTGGCGGCTGTCCGCCTATCTCGGGCTTTCCACACCCGGACACAGAACATCTGTGACCAATTTATGGTAGACCTTTTTGTTCATGATGGCAAACCTTTCTGCTTAGGTGAAAAAACCTTCTTTATGTCCACAAAATGCTTTATTTATTCAGATTAACCTTTTTGTTTTCTGGACATTCTTTTTATTTTGTACTAAAACCTTTTTCAACAGCCACCCAAAAACTCATTTTACAGGATGAAATCTATGGCAAATGACATGATCGGCCTCTTTCAGCAGCCCGCCCGAAACACCACCAAGAACGGGGCCAACTACGGCACACCCTACCAACCAGGCGAAACACCCCTAGGGGAGACACTGGATCCCGGAGAGCTCCCCACCAGTATCCGCAAGAGCTTTCGGCGGCATCCCGATATTGAGGCATTGAGCCTGCTCCCGGAGCGGATGGCTTATGATCGGATGAGCAACGACATCGCCCTCAACAACATCCAGGTCCCCATCATCCTCTGGCGGACTACCAGGATCACCACCGATGAGCGCGAGATCACCGAGTACATTGTGGTCGATGGCTATCTCCGCTTGCGCATTGCCGAGCAGCTCAAAGTCCCTATGAAAAGCATCCCCTGGATCATCAATGAGGACATCCAAACGCTCGAGGAAGCTATCAGTACCGCCATCCGCCTCAAGACGCATCGCTCCCACTACAACGAGTGCGAACGCAAGTATATGATTGGACTGCGGTACCTGCAGGAGAAGAAGCGGGTTGGTGGTCAGTTTGGGAACATGAATGCTGCCATGACAACCGATGTGGATGATGAAGATAAGGAATTAGAACAAAACCAAATCGAGACAGAAAACGATGGTGACAAAAAGTCACCATCGTTTTCGCGGACTGATGAGATGTTAGCAAAAGAGCTTAACTTGAATAGAAGGTCTATCCATCGCTACGCCAAAACCGCCCAAAACATCGAACTGGTAGCAGACGAGATCGTATCCCGCTGGGGCGTCACCAAGGCCGTGGCCGTGCGCTGCTGCACCCAATTGTATATAAAAAAATACGACAAGGACGGCAACGAGCTCGACGCCCGCATGGTCTCCGCCAGCGACTGGGCCGCCCTCAATATCCAGCAAGGTCAACTGGACACCTATCCCCTGCAGATCGTAGATCAAGTTCACGAGCCAGAAAAAAATCCCAATAAAATCAGCCACTACCACGACGAGCGCGAGGAAGCCATCCTTGCCGCCGTCAGGGATGTGGTCACGCCGCCCCGTATGCGGCCGAAAAATGATTACATCGACGTCAAGTTTACTGAGGTTGATCCTTCTGATAGATATGGCTGGGATGACTACACAAAAAGAACAGTATATTTCAAAAGGATGGAACGTAGTAGCGGTAAACCTCTGGAAGAATTGCTTAAAGACCCGGAGTATGCCGCGTGGCGAAAGGAAGCCGAAGACAGGGTGTGTGCAGACTTGCAAAACACGGCCAGAACAAATCCAGACAAAGAAGTACGGCTGGGAGCCCTGAGAACACTGGCAATAAGAGGATGGCCACTACCCACCGACGAGCTCGACCAGCAAGAAGTCGAGGTCCTCCGCAGAACAACCGATCCAAAATACGAGCAGAGTAGTTCGATCACCCATCTCGTGCGCGAGTACCAGCCTAAAGACTCAGGATGGGATAATTACTGTGAGTTGGCTCATGCCTGGGACAAGGCTTTCCGCCGCTATCGGGATACCCTCATTGAGCTAGAGACCGCCGCCGATAAACTACTCGAGGAATCGCGAATCATGGCCGACAAATACCAACGCGGTGAGGTCAAGATGATCGTCAAGGAGCATGGAGCCCCTGCCGCACGCCTTAAAGAGGCTTTTTTGGAGATTGCCAAGGTCCTCTATGACACCACGGCTAACCAACAGTGTCTGGTGGTCAACCGCGATCCCGGTCTCAACACACGCATCAAAAGTAAGGTGACCGAGGCCTACGATTCGTTTAGCGCCGCAGCCCCTGATATTGCAAGTGAAATCCAGGTCGCTAGCCGTTATAAAGAGCATCGGAAAAATCCGATTCAGCCCACCGAAGAATCCTAATGATGTCGGATCAGGTCACCAATGGAAAATCACTGACCCTTGAGCAGAACGAAGCGTTGGCCAACACAGACTTTGCCAGACGCTTCGGCAGGCGTCAGTCGGTCTATCGCGCTTATGCCGGTGGCGGCAAAACATTCATCCTTCTTAAAACAGCGGAACAGCTAGATGACGAAGCCCTGATAGTTGCCTTCAACGCAGCCATTATCCAGGACCTGCAACCCCGGATCAAAAAATTCGGGACACGGGTTAAGGCCATGACCAGTCACAAGCTGGCCAGGGAAAGCCTGCCGGAAGATTATCGTCGATGGGTCAAATCCAGCCTGAATGAACACAACGGCGATCTGGCCGTACCCCAGATCGTGGAAGCCCTCGATTTACAAGACGTTAGTCAGGATAGCTTTGGGTGGCCAGCTGTACAGGTTGCCACACTCGTTAAACGCAGCATCGCCAAGTTCTGCCATACGAATGATACTGTGTTGTCGGCCAGACATATCCCCAATGGCAGAGCGTTTTCCAGTGAAGCGGTGGATATGATATTGCACGAATCTCAACGGCTCTGGAGCGCCTTTGAATCCCTATCCGTGCCGATTACCCATGATGTGTATTTCAAGGTATGGGCCCTCAGCAAGCCGCAATTCAGTATCCCTTATCGGCTGATCGACGAGGGACAGGATACTAATCCCGCACTGTCTGGCGTGCTTTTTGACCAAAAGGATGGCCTGAACATCTGGGCAGGAGACCCCTACCAGAGCATCTATGCCTGGCGCGGGGCACAAAACGCACTGGCAGAAGCCTCAGAGCGTAGCGATTCCGTCACCAGCTATCTGACGCAATCATTCCGGTTCGGTGAAGAAACGGCTGAGATGGCGACCAAGCTCCTGAAACTGGTTGGGGAAACCCGCGCCGTGAAAGGAACCGGGTCCACCAAAATCCAGGGGGTTTTCAAAGAAATTACACCGAATGACTTAGCGCACAAGGTATCTTCTCCTTTTGCATGGATCGCCTTCACCAATGCCGCACTGATACAGGCCGCTATCGTCTGTGTCGATGCCCGTATCCCCTTTCATATTGTTGGCCAAGGTAGCCAGAAACAGATGTTGAGCCTGCTCTACTCCGCTATGGCCCTCAAACGCGGCGAAATCAAACCAGCTGGACCGCTCGGCGTCTACCGATACTGGAGCGATCTGGAAGATGAGGCCACGATCAACCCCAGTGGTGAGGCCGCTAGACTGGTGCGTCTGTCACAGTACCCAGGATTCCATGACGCGGCAGAGGCCTTACGCAAAAGCACCCCTACTGAAGCCGGTGCCAAGGTCATTCTGAGTACTGTACATGCGGCAAAGGGGCGCGAATGGGACCTGGTCGTGCTCGACAAGGATCTCGACGCCAACCGCGATGATGGGGACCGCCGCCTGTATTTAAGTGCGTCAGGAGACCTCGTCTTTGATGACTGTGAGGATATCCATATGCGCTACGTCGCCATTACCCGTGCCCGCAAACGCCTGGTGATGGCCTGCCCCAACCTCTATTACTGGCTGACCCATTAAAAAGCCTGCGGATAACCACTAACAACGCCCACACAGGAGAACCGCTATGTCTCGTATCGCCCGCTTCATGCTGATTGCCAGCAGCCTCTGCCTCAGTCCGCTGGCCTTGGCCAATACCGTGCCCACAACCGCGCCACAGGCCGCAGCAAATGCCCATACCAGCACTACAGCACCCGTACCGGCACCCGACAGTCCGCAGGCCATTCAGGATCTCCATGACATGCTGATAAAAGCCTATCGCGCAGGGGAAGCCTCAGCCTCGCAAGGGGGGGTGCCACAAGTACCCGCGCAAGGACCTATGATGGCCCCAAACCCAGCATTACACGCAGTACCCGCTGTTCATCGCCCTATCCTCGCCGCGTGGGTAGAAGTGCTGCGCAATGCAATAGACACCCTCAGCAGCGCCGCATTTATTGCCGCATGGGGGTTTGCCCTGGGGATGGTTCTGATCGGTATAGCTGCACTGTTGCTGGCGGTGAACCTGAGACGCAAACCCCGGTAACCCGGATTCCCGCACAACACCACCGCCCGGCTCGTCCGGGTTTTTTACGCCCCAATCTGTCCATCTCAGTAGGTGCTATGGTGCGTATGCCAATCACCACCGACCTTTTTCCTGTGTTTACTGACCTTTTTATACTGGATGGAAAACCTTTTATTCACGCGGGGGAACCTTTTGTTTGCAGGGTAAAACCTTTTTATTGATGCGGTAAACCTATTTGTTATTGTGGATAACCTTTTTATTAACTTTGTGAACCGTTTTTCTTCTGATTTCAACCTTTCTAAAGCACGATTTTGACCTTTTTATAATGGGTTTCCAGACCTGAAATGATGCCCGAACAGGGGCTGGATTCAGCGCGTAAAAGACCCCTGTTTATGTGGTTTACCGTTTCTGCCACTTCTGCCGGTTTTCCCGCGTACTTCCTACTCTATGACTTTCTCGGGTATCTCCATTTCGGGGGGGGTTATGCGGCCCATTTGCGGGTATCTTCGGAGATCGTTTTTGGGGGTCGTCTGACCATGACCAGACCCGCATTGGAGCACTGCACATGGCGGTCCGTGTGTCTTGCTCAGACGATAATAAAAAGCAAAAGCCTTGACCGATGACATAAGCTCTCTATCACAGGAGAAAAAAATGCTAACGACCAACGTATGGGCTACATCCAGCAGTGCGGCGGAATATTATCTCAGCAGCGAGATGATAGATCAGGTTGGCCCGGCCATCTGGACCGGGAAAACCAAAAAGTTTTTGACAGACTGGCCCAATGAAGTAGATGGCGAAACCTTGATGCACCTTTTAGATGCACCTTTTGCCGGCAATCTGAGAGACTCTCGCAAGCCAGCCATTGATCTGGCATTCACAGCACCCAAACCGGTA
The DNA here is from genome assembly GCF_057473445.1 of Acidithiobacillus sp. TH-A36. NCBI lineage: Bacteria > Pseudomonadati > Pseudomonadota > Acidithiobacillia > Acidithiobacillales > Acidithiobacillaceae > Acidithiobacillus > Acidithiobacillus sp. TH-A36. The sequence goes on from NZ_JBYCKP010000523.1 coordinate 23,145, forward strand.
TCTATCCTTGCGGCTTTGGCTGAAGAAGAAAAAAGAGATGAGCTTATACGGGTACACCTCCATGCTGTGGGCAAGGCACTTGAGAAAATTGAGTCCGAATACGCGATGGCAAAACTGAGCATCGCCAAGGCCAATGAAATCATCAGGGCAACAGATGGTCGCACTCGCCCGATACGCATTAGCGGCAGCAAAGGCCGGGGAAAAGGGAAAAAAGAGGATGCGGACAACAAAAAAGATAACGAAAAGGAACAGGTTTATTTGCGGACCCATAACCTGATCGCTGCGCAGTTCACCCATTTTTGCTCACGTCCCGTGGATGGAGAGCCGGACCCCAATCTGCACACGCACTGCCTGGTCCCCAAAATTACCCAGCGGGGAGACGGTGAATGGGTCACGCTCTATCTGCCGCTCGATAGCAAATCGCTGAATGTGAACCGCCCCTACAATGACACGCTGCTGGATGGGCTGCGGAGAATGGGCGTGGATGCACAACCTTGCACTTCATACGGCATTGCCATTGCGGGCATTTCCGGTGAACTGGTAGATGCCTTTTCGCAACGGTCTAAAAAAATCAGTGCCACTTGTAACGCCTTAGAACCCAGTAATGATAATCCCCCGTCACCTACTGCAAGGCGCTTGGCCGCAATCATTTCACGCGAACCCAAGGGGACGGTGCCGTGGCAGGATCGCTTGGCGGGATGGCGTCGCAGGGCCATCGCCTGTGTTGCGCAGGAACCTATAGAAGCCTTGCAGAACCAGTTGAAGGATGAACAGATTCACAAAATATGGGATCAGCTATGGGAATCATGGGAAAAGAACAATGCACGGGAGCAGGAAAAAGTTCAGAAACAGGGTGTTTTCCCACAACGCTGAAAAAGTCTGACAGTTAGGTTTTTTGGTTATTTCGTGCCAATCTCTCGTTTTTGTCCAATGTTTCAGGAGAATCGACCCGATGAGTAGCTATGCCGAAAAGTTGATTTCAGTGCGGGGTAACATCGCACAGGATCTGGAAGAAATCTGCAGCGAAAGCGAATGCGATATAAATGTGGTACTTACCGACATGATAAACGCCATGGGCGGCAAGGATGGGGCCGTCATCAAGATATATCATGCCCATCATGCGGCCCAGGATGATGACGAAATACCAGAACCGCTGTTTCATCCTGAACAGGAAGTCCGGATGGATGACGAAGATTAACCCTTATTGACCGCAAAAATGCCGAAAGTCGTCAAAGCAAAAAGGTTCTTTTTGGTTATAAGCCAAACAAGAGACCAAAACTGGAAAAGGAAAGCCATTATGCGCTGCAGCAAAAACCGTTTGGCAGGAGTGATCGTTACGGCATCCGTTCTGACCGGATGTGCCCACGTCCCCCCGCCTAACCCCCCTGCTCCACCCGTGCGGCCCATACAAGGGGCGCTGGATCGCTCTGCACATCAGATTGCCCGCGCATGGACCGTGCTCGATGAAGAACGGGCGGCCGTACATCCGCCCATCGTGCAAACGCCGACCTTGTTGCCCCCCGAATTAACCAAAACCGTGGATTTCCCATGGAACGGTCCCTTGGTGCCCCTGGTACATAAGCTGGCCCTGATGTCCGGTTATCGGGTCCAGGTGCGGGGACCACAACCCACGTCCCCTATTGTCGTCACGTTGCATGGTGCGCATACCGTATTCAATGCCTTGCAGATCGTGGGCGACCAAGCCGGGAAACTGGCGGATATTCGTCTGAATGCCGCAGAAAAACGCATCGTGGTTGCATACGCAGGCGCTTGACCATGTTCCTGTTCGAGACGATGGACAATGCGCTGATGCCCAACCGCGAGGGCGAACTGATCAAATTGCGGGAACCGCCCTATGACACCATGAGCGGCATGGAACAATGGGCAAAACAGGTACAGGGCACTACAGGTATGATGAAAATTTCAGCATGGATTTTTATTCTGCTCGGTTTGCCGTTTGTTTTTATGGGGATTGGAATCGTGATGGTCTGGTTTGGTCTTTATAAGCTGCACGCGGTTAAGAGAGTGAGGCAGGAAACGATAGAAATACTGGCAATCCGCCGTCAGGAAATTCTGAACATGCGGCGGCAAGGCTGAATCATGGAGCACGATTAAATGTGGACTTTACCGGAGTTACAGAATCTGACCAAAACGGAACAGCTACAGGTGCAGCATCTGAAAAAGAACGAAACGCCACTAAACCTGCGCAAAAAAGCCATTGTGCAAACAGCGGAAAGTTTCGGTGCGCAGGGTGGCCTGGCGGCACGGTCGCGGGAGATCGACCAGACACTGGATGGCGTTGCTCCGCAGCTGGACCGGGTTTACAACTTTTCATCGCTGACTTTACCGGGGAATGTGTTGCCCCCTGTCATTGAGGGTGGCCGCCAGGCGCGCGTGGTGCATGCGGATGCCATGCGGACCAGCGTGCAGGATTACCGCATTGTGATTCCCGCACGCTTTGTCTCGGTTCTCCCGACCTGGCGCGATTATCTATATCTCTCTTATAAGGAGCCTCGTTTATCCACGATTCCCCCGGCTCTGCTTCCTCATAACCAAATGGAAGAAGTCTGGTGGAAAAAAGCGGCGGCATTGGGATGGCAGGCTGGTGAGCAGGAAGCCGATGCCCTGTTTCGCAACGGGCTGGCCAGACTGACCCGGGATGAAACCGGAATGATTCGGTATCGCCGTTTAATGCTGGCGGGTGAAGTGAAACCGCCGATGATTGAACGGGCCAATCTCGGGGTGGAACGGGATGAGCGCGTGCTGGACCGTCCGGCACGGATGCAGGTTGGCGTCACACTCCACCGAATCACCCTGCCCGCCGGTTTTGCACCGCCCAAAGACTGGCGGGTGTTGCCGCGATGATGCTGTTTTCTGAATCGGTCCTGACGCTTGATAACCTGAAACAGAGCACGCTTCTGGTTGGCGGGTTCACATCCGGAGGGATGGAAGCCTTGCAGGATTTGTTGCTTGAATCTGTGAAACAGGGGCAGCGCGTGCAGGTGTTTGACGGTGCAGATGATTGGGCACCAGAAATCTCACGAATAGGTACCCATCTGCATATCATGGAAAAGCCCTACCGACGCATTCCCGTCTATCCGGCAGACCAGATACAGGTGATGCGTTTCAGCAAAACCATGACCGAGTCAGAATCACAGGATCTATGGCAGGTTCTCGATCCGCAAACCGATGCACCGAGTGCCGATCTGTACGTTTTTTCACGCACGACAGACTGGTTGCATCGACATTGGGCACATCTTGATACCTGGTTGCAGGATTGGACAGAGAAGACCCGGATTATCGTTTATGCCGATGGGCACCGGGACCATTTTCAGGGGCTGGTTTCCTCCTTTCAGGAGTTGCTTCTGTTTCCCCATGATCCTAGCCCGTTACTGGCCAGCATGATGGATGCCATGGGGTTCAGCACGCAGGAGTGGGACCAGTTGGCTTCCGGACAGTTTGTGCGTCTCACCGATCCCTTCAATATCCCGACACAGGACATGCAGGAGACGCGGGTATGACGAATTTGCGCGGCATGGATGCTTTTGATGCCAGAATGCGGATTTATAGCGAAAACGAGGCCGCACACTGGCTGGAGATGGTATTCAAAGCCTGGCCGGATTTCTCGGATCTGGACCTGCAGTCGGAGATGGAACCGGTTGTCATGGTTCATGGAAAACGCATCGTCTTGCCGCGCACCATGGACCACAATGAGGTCGTACAGGTCGTCGAAACGATTTATCCGAATGGCTGGGCGTTTTTGCAACGCGAACAGGGCGGCGCTAATACCGCCTATTCTCTGCAGATAAGGGATCATGAAGCACTGGGCTTACCCCCACGGGTGCGGCTCCGGTTTAATGCTGTCTTGTGTCGTGACCCCATCAATCCATCGGCCAAGTCTGCAGGTATCCAGATCACGCTACGCGCCATCAGCGAAGATCCTCCGGACTGGCGCAAGCTGGATATACCGGAGGAAGTCATGGATAACTTCTTCTTTCCGGATGGCATCGTCCTGGTGACGGGTCCTACGGGTAGCGGAAAAAGCACCCTGATGGCGGCGATGTTCGGCAAGGCGCTGGAAGATCCGCGATTCGACAATCACAAGATTATCACGGCGGAGGCGCCCATAGAGTTTGTTTTCCGGCATCCGCGTGTCAGTCAATCGGAAGTTCCTCGGCACATACTGACCTTTGATCGGGCTATTGAGGAAGCCATGCGGCGCAGGCCCAACGTTATCATGGTCGGGGAGTTGCGTGATCGCGCAACGATTATCGCAGGATTGACCGCATCCATGACCGGTCATTATGTTCTGGGTACTCTGCATTCCATGGGCGTCGCCAACTCCATAGGGCGTATGGTCAAGAATTTCCCGCGCGATGAAGCGGAGTCGCTGGCGAATGATCTCTGTGATTCCCTGAGAATGGTGGTTTCGCAAAGGTTGCTGGACACTCCAGACGGCAAATTGCAGGCGGTGCGCGAATGGATGGTCTTCACGGAAGAAATGCGTTTACAGCTGCTCAAAACCCCGTTCGACAGGCTGACACCGACCATTGCCGAGATGGTGAAAAAGCACGGTCATCCGTTTGCTGTGGATGCCCGCGCCTGGCATGCCAAGGGGCGGATTACCGATCATGCCCTGCAGTGGTTGTTAAGCAGCTACGGTTAATAAGGAGAAGCATCTATCATGGCTCGTGTAAATACGGTTGCGGGAGAAGTCAACGCCTGGCGGTATCGGTCAAAGACGCCACAGTTCTTTTTTATCGACGGCCAGGCCTTCTGGCCGATTCTGGTTTTTCTGTTCCATCCTGAGTTGGATACCTTTATTTTTGTGGTGGTCAGCATGCTCATCCTGCATTTTGCTGCACGTCGCGGGTACGGTCTGCCGCAACTGTTGGGTCGGTTGCGGGTTCTTTTTGCATCGCCTTATCGTTATCGTGAGGACTGAGTATGGCTCCCCGTAAAAAAACCGGGTCAAACGCCCCAAAGACGCCCAGCACCGTCCTGAATAAACTGGATATGGCCCCCACACTGGCTCATCCCAATGAAACGGTGGTCCAGCATAACGGGGATCATTCCAGTGAGATGCTGGTGACCACAGATGAGCAAGCGGTCAGGCTGGAATTGAAGATACTTAAACAGGATTGGCCCGCCCTTTGTTCTGTCCTGCGATCTTCCGGCAGCTTAAAACCACTGGATTTGCTGTATCTGGCTTTAAATATTGTGGGAGATGAATCGCTGTTTTTTTCCAACAGTGAATTATTGCTCATAGACCATGCCGCTAAATTTGGAAGTTTGGATGCGATCAAACGAAGATCTGCAGCCCTTCTTGCTGAAGGTGAAAACCTCGGACGATTTGTAGAATCTCAAGACCCTGAACAGCCCTTGTCTGTAACACATGTAGCAACAGAACCTGCGCCTGAAACCGACGCGGACCATCATGGTGCGCCGTTGTCACCTACTGGGCAACCGCCACAAGACGATCGCCCGAAACCTGTCACCGGGACGCCCGCTACTGCAGCTCAGTCCGCCACGGGAAAAGCTACGAAAATGTCGGACGCGGAAAGGCTGGAGATCAATAAGAGGCTATTGCGGGAAGCCGCAGCAAAACATGCAGATTTATTGGTTAATCCCATCGGAAAAACGCCGCCCGCAGAGAGGCATAAGTCGCAGGATGATCTCCCTAAACCTGTCACCGAGACACCGGCCGCTGCAAATCAATCCGAGATAGAAAAAGAAACGGCAGCGGCGGAAGCAGAAAGACGGCGGATACAGAAAATCATGAAACAGAATGAAAATATGTTTCCTAAACCACTCGCGAGAGAACCGTGATTTTTTTGACCCATGAACCTCTGGATACTTCCTGGTTCTGGGATGTTGTTCACTGTCATACGAATCGGGCGTTGACGGTGAACCTTTTACTCCCTTCCCGAGTTGGAGAATTGGCTTTATGGCACTAAAAATTGCAGTAGACGATGGTTACGGTAACGTCAAGGTAGCCATTCGACACGAGAATGGAAAAATCACCAAGCACATCATTCCGACGCATTTCATTCCGGGTGCCCATGCGGGAAACATGAATCCGCAGGATGGCAGCTTTGACACCATGGTCATGCGCTCAGGCGGGGACCTGTTCACGGTCGGTGATGCCAATCGGCATGGCCCGACCGAGTTTGAAAACTTCGCGCTGCATGATGCCAATCGCGCGATAGTGCGTTTCGCCATCCATCAGGCGGGTGTGCCGGATGACGCGGAGTATGATTTGGCCGTGGGCTTGCCAATAGCCCGATATTACGCGGGTGGTGCTCAGAACAATGAAGCGATTGATGCAAAACAGAAGCATCATTTGGAGCCCGTTTACCGGGTATCAGAAGCCGATACGCTGCTTTCGGCCCCAAGCCATGCGCAATGTTTCCCCCAGTCTGTTTTGGTGGCCATGTTTGCCAGCAGTGAAGATGTGGAGAACTTCGCGGTCGTGGATATTGGTCACAGAACCACCGATGTAACCGTTGTGGCTAATGGTCAAGTCGCGTTTGCCCGTTGCGGCGGTTTAATGGATCAAGGGGTCTCCTACGCCCAGAAGAACTATCGTCGGGCCATCGAAGCCAGGTTCAAGATGAACTTTGAGGCCAGCGTCGAAAAATCATTCCGCAGCAAACAGTTGCGGATTAGCGGAACCCGCTATGACATGACGGAAGAATGGAATGCCGCCGTTTCCAGTTCTGGTGAGGCAATTCGCCAGGCGGTTGAGGAAATTTTCCGTCCGGTCATTGATCTGGATGAGATTCTGTTGATTGGCGGCGGTGCCTATGTGTATCCCGATGTTTTGGCCAAAAGCTGGCCGCAGATCAAACAGCACGACGATCCCATATTCGCCAATGTGTTGGCCTGGCTGAACGCCATGGGGGACTGATATGGGTGCGGATTCCCGGAATGATGATCCCGCTGATCTGGAAAGCCACGCCAGCATAAAGGATGAGGTAGTCAACCAGCATCAGCACCTGATTATGGATCTCGAAGAAGCCACACGATATGCGGACAAATCCACGCAGGCCATCGTGTCGGGGTTTCGTGATCTGTTACTGCTCCGCGCGGATAAGCAGGCCAAGTCATTGGGGAAAGCCTATGGTGATGCGTATGCGCGTTTGCAGGAAAAGCTTAAGGAATCCGCTGACGCTGTAGATGCAAAATTCAAGCTGTTTGTAGAGGAAACTCTCGTGAAGCTGGATGATTCACGAAAAAAAATGGAACACGATACAAACAACGTGGTGAGCGAGATCACCAAACTGACGACTGAAGTCACAAAACGATCCGCCGAACTGAAAACCGCCACGGACAACTGGGAGGACCAGCACAAACGGGCCTTTCAGGGGCTGGAAAAGTTCCAGAAAGAATACCGGGAGATGATCAACCAATTAGATGCGGCCAGTAAGCGCATGGAAAAAATCGTGGATAGTTCAAAGATCACCTCCGTTCCCACCATTCTGGCTATTTTTGTGGGCAGTCTTCTGGGGTCAGGCCTGGCTTATTTCTTGTTAATTCGGCACTAAAGAGGTGGAACATGGCAGAATTGTCGTCGGGAGAGCGCGCCGGTAAGTTTCGGGAAGACGCGACTAACTTTCGGAAAAAACTGGAACAGGCCAGGCAAGAAACCCGGGTGGATGACTGGGCCGCAGAGCGCATGATCTACACCATGGATTATCTGGATACGACCTTGCAGGGGTTTTTTGCCTTTCAGGATGTTTTGTGGGATCGGTTTGGGGATAACGGCGATGCGCTGGCCCATGAGGTCGGAGACATACTGGATAAACGGCTGCAATATGTGCAGCAGGAAAACCGAAAACATCTGGATGCGTCTATCGGGAAGCTGGATAGCTGGATAGACGAAAAAAAAGGACTGAGTGATGAAATCCAGAATGTCCTGAAAGGCCTGCCCGAATTATGGGCAAAAACTCAAATGTCCGATGAACTGCAAAAGGTTCTGCCGGATGTGCTGGAACATCTGAAAAAAACCCTCAAAGATCATCCCGAGAATCTGGACACCCTGTTGCCGCTTTGGAGTGGCTTCCTGAATGATGCGTTTCAGGCATGGTTTCCGGATGCCAGTAAAACCATACTGGCTGATCTTGAAAAAGATGAGCGTTTTAAGGAATCCGTCAGCGTTTCCTGGAAGAATGCCGCACAGAAGGCTCTGGAGCAGGCAGAATTGGGCAAACAATGGCCAGAAGTCATCCAGGCAGCTTTCAGCCCGGATAAAAAAAGCGGTCAAGCCCTTATCAAGCATCTGCAGGAATCTGTGAAAACCGCCCTAAATGACGCCATGCCGGAAGTGGTCAAAAACATCGGCGCGGATACTCTGGAGCAGCAGATCGGAAAGCAGCTTGAAAGCGCATTACACAGTGCTTTTGAGCGGTCTGGGCAGGATGCTTTGGAAACGGCCCTGAAACCTGCAGTGAACGCTGCCATCAATGCCTACTTTCTGCAACATCCGTTGAATCTGGCGCCGCTGACACAATCGGTGGATGCCTTGTCTCGCAAGCTGACCAACATGAGCGCGGACAACGAATCCAAACAGGAAGCCATGAATGCGTCCATTGAATCCATCCGGGAAAAACAGGAATCCCAAGACCTTGGAATCCAAAAAATATTTGAATTCCTAAATAAAGCTGGATTTGTTTAAGCAAGGCGGCTGGCCGGTTCCGCAGAATCTGGTTTAGTGCTATATGTGGCCTTATATTCATCAGGAGATCATTCGTGCTCATCAAAAAAAGTCTTATGGTAGCCGCTTTGTTCGGTGCCGCTCTGGGCATGACCGCCGTAACCGCGTCAGCCGATGACAGACCTATACCTGTCAGCGTGATCGCCGGGAGCAGCAGTTATGCGTTGAATCCCAATTCCTGGGGTGTGGTAACGCAGGCCCCAGACAGTTTTGTTCTTGGTTCACCCAAAGCCCCTCAGATGGTGGCCTTCCTGGACCCGAACTGCAGTGTCTGTCACCGGTTCTACGAAGAACTCCAGCCGTTGCTCAAAGCCGGTAAAGTCTCGGTGCGCGTCCTCATGGTTGGTCTCATCAAGCCCAGCAGTCCCGGCAAGGCCGCACACATTGTATTGCCCCTGGTAGATCCTTCCATACACCAGACACCGCAGCACTTGTTGGCCATCAGTGAGGGTGGATTCAAAAAAGGCGCTGCAGGCGGCCATATATCCCCGGTAAGCAATCCGATGGCTTTAGCGGTAGTGGAAGACCACAACGCCGTTCTCGAACATCTCACGGCCCTCTATGCAGGGTTTCCAAGAGGCCGTATTGAAACGCCGGTCATTGTGGTTACGGACCATGGGGTGCATCGCGTGATTTTTGGGGCACCGCCAGCGGGTGCCGGTAAGTTGATCGCAGCACTGGATGGATGACGAGAGCCGAGATGACCGTTTATGACATGAGGCTGTGATGGCCGGAAAACCCTTTTACGCGGACCTGGACGCCAGTATCCGCACCCTTCTACTCGCTCAGATTCGCAACCTGTGGACCCATACCTCCACAGCCATCGAGGGGAATAGCCTGACGCTCGGTGACACCGCTTTTATTCTTGAGGAAGGCCTTACGGTGGCCGGGAAGCCATTGCGGGACCATCAGGAAGTCATCGGTCATGCCAAGGCTATTGAGATCATCTACGCCCTGATGGCCAAGGACCAGATACAAGACAAAGACCTTTTTGCCTTGCACCGTGCGGTACTGACGGATGCAGTCGTGGACATCTTCAAACCCGCAGGGGCCTGGAAGAATGAACCCAATTTTACGACCTATATTGGCGAGGATGGCCGTCAGCGGTATCGGGAATTTCCGGCCCCCAGAAGCATCCCCATCTTGATGGGACAGTGGTTGCGGATGCTCAATGCGGCCTTGCAGGGCGATTTTACGGATACGGAAGCCGTACAGGTCTATGCCGATCTGCACCTGATCCTGGTGACCATCCATCCATTTTTTGATGGTAATGGGCGCGTGGCCAGACTGATCTCCAATGTGCCGGTTTTGCACGCCGGTTTCCCGCCTATCGTGGTGCCCACAGAGGCCCGACAGGCGTACAAGCGGATAGTTTCGGATTATCAGACCACCATTCCCGACTTGAACGAGCTAAAAGACCTAGGCACTCTCCCGGATAATGTCGAGCGACAACATTTCAGGGAAATGTGCCAGAGTTATTGGGAGCCCACACAGACGCTTTTGCGACAGGCGCAAACGATGCAGC